>NZ_JBXAFS010000007.1:0-227579 GCF_058793355.1 Afipia sp. MLSD5-FHT05B12 | reverse complement strand
ACGCTTGACCCGGACGTCTGCGTGCAAAACTCGCAACAGTCAGCGCGCTAAAGGACACCTTCTCGCGCGTAACCTAATTCGTTACCGACCTTCTTGAAAGAACCGATGTTAGCCATGTCACTTCTCCTGTTGTGTTTCGAGCCCGCGACCACCGCGGCCTCGATGGCGATCTAGGGCCGAGGACGATCGGCGACGCACCCGCTCGGGCCGGAGCGCAGCGGAGGACGTCGTTGTGGCGACTTTCTTGCCTCGCGAGGAATGGGCGAAGCCCAGGGGAAGAAAGTCGCATCAACGGCGTTGCGGCTCAGACGATCGAGGCGAAGCCGGTCTTCGGCCAGATCAAGCCATCAACGAGGCCACGTGCGTCCGCGTGCTGAACCACGATATCTGGAGAAGCGTGGCTATCTCGGTTTTGATGAACAAGAGGCGTGAACGATTCAGCGGGGAAAGAGAAACAATCTCCTGCAAAAGGCGGTATCGTCTCCCAAGAACGGATCGAGATAAGATCGTTCTGCCGCGGCTGCGTGGGCCAGACCGAATGTCGGCAGCTTGATCGATGAATTCCGAGCAGGACGAGATCTCCGCGCTCAAGTTCGATCATCCCGTTCACCGCGCCGATCTACGCGAAACGAAGCTATTCGACATGGCAGCGGTAAGCGATCGCCCCTGGGGCCATGCGGCCGTAAGAATTGGCTAGGACGGTTTCTCCACCACCACATCGGGCTCGAACGGGCGGGTCTTCGCCAAAACCACCAAGCGCGTCATCGCCGTGCCGCCAACGCAAACCGCGCCCAAGGAAGCGAAGACTTCACGCCAAGCCAGCGAGGGCACCCCGATATTGGACACGGCGAACACCACATGATAGCCGGCGACGGCGGCGGGAACAGCGAATGCTGTTGCGATCGCGATGCGCAAGGCCGAGGACCGAGTAACAGCAAAGGCGACCTGGCCGAGGACCAGCGTCAGCGCACCGCCGGCCGTCGCGATAAGCATGGCGCCAATGAGGCCGGCGTCGCTGTGAAACGTCATCATCCCGATAATGAGTGCGACAAAAAACGGCAGGGCATACACGGCAAGCGCAATGATCGCCCAGCAGAACAGACCGATGCCGAGTGTGTTGAGAACAAGCCCAATAGCGAGCATGGTGGTGGCTCCATGTGCATAGATCTACCAGTCGCGCCTTCCACCACCACCACGGCGCAACTCTGGATATGAGACTGAAACGAGGCGGAGTTGCGGCGGGAGCAATTTCGCCTCAAAGACTTCAGTTGAGCAGACGGCGCTCATGCGCCGCCGAACATCCAGACCGGGATGCCGAGCCGTTTCGCCTTGTCGGCGAGGTTGTCCTGGATGCCCGTGCCCGGGAAGTGCATGACGCCGATCGGCAGGAGTTCGAGCATGGCATCGTTGCGCTTGAACGGTGCTGCCTTGGCGTGCCTCGTCCAGTCGGGCTTGAAGGCGATCTGGGCCACTTTGCGGTTGCTCGCCCATTTCGAGGCGATCAGTTCGGCCCCCCTCGGGGAGCCGCCATGCAGCAGGACCATGTCGGGATGCTTGGCATGAACCTTGTCGAGACGATCCCAGATGAGGTGGTGGTCGTTGAAGTCGAGCCCTCCGGTGAGCGCGATCTTTGGCCCTGAGGGCAGCAGGATCTCGGTCTCGGCGCGGCGCTTGGCTGCGATGAAGTCGCGGGAGTCGATCATCGCCGCGGTCAGGGTGCGGTGGTTCACCAGCGATCCCGATCGGGGGCGCCATAATGTGCCGGTGTGAGTCTCGAAGCGTTCGATGGCTTGGTCACGGAAGAGCTCCAGGCAGTTGCGTCGCTCGATCAACGTGGTGCCTTCCGCCGTGATGCGTTCGAGTTCGACGGATCGAACTTCGGAACCGTCCTGCTCGCGCTGACTCTTCCGTTGCGCCTGTTCGTTGTCGTCGAGTTGGCGACCGATGCGGTCGACGGCTCGGTGGAACAGGTTGACGGTCGACCAGAGCAGATCGTCGAGGTCCGGCTCGAGCCGCGTGTCGCTCAACGTCGCGACCAGGGCATCGAAGATATCGACGACGGCACCGGTAATGATCCTGCCGTCGGGAAGCGGCCGTGGATCGGGCTGGTCGTCGAAGGGGCGGTAACCGAAGAGCTGCAATTCGGCAAGAACGTGTTCGGTCGGAGATGCGTCGTGCGGTGGTTCGATGTCATCGTGGTCGGTCATGGAGGCGATCCTTTGCCGGATCGGCCGCGACCATCGCGGCCTTCGTGGCGATCACTCAGACGGCAGGCGGAACGGGCCAGAACCCGGAGCAGAGCGGAGGGCCGAAGCGCAGCGGAGGATGGCGGAGGCCGGGCTATTTTGCTTCGCGATGCAAAGCGCGCTCGCCAGATGGCTAATGTGTCTTCTCGTCGCCGGCGCGCGGCGGAAAATAGCCGGACGCAGCCATTGCCGGTCCGAGCCGCTTGCCGTCCGATCGCCCTCTAGAAGGCCGTGGTCGCGTGCTCTCCCGGCAGTGGCCGCACCGCGACCGACCTGTCGATGCCCATCGAATTGCCGGGGCTATTCCGCGGTTGCCAACGACGAATGCAGCAAACGGACGACGTCCTCTGGTACGAGCTGAAGCCGCAACGATGCGCGGAGGGCTTCGAGGCCAAAGATGTGCAGATCTTCGTTGAAATCGCCCACCCGAGGCGACAGCGGAATCGCTTCAACGCCGGCCTCTACCGCGCGCTGCGTGAGAATCGCCTGTACGGTATCTCCGGCAGCATCGTCATCGCGGGCGATATAGAGCCGACGCAGGCCAGATGGCAGCATCATCGCTGCGAGATGATTAGCCGAAAGCGCGGCCGCCATGGGCAGGGCCGGCAGTGCGTAACGCAGTGACAGCATGGTCTCGATTCCCTCGCCGGCAGCGAGCACATCATCGACCACGCCGAAGCGAACGGCGTTGCCGAGCAGGTCACCCATGGCGCGTCGTGGTGTGTCGATCGGAGCCTTGCCGAGCCGCACGCGATCAAAACCGTGTGGATCTAGCCAGGTGCGGTGCACGCCGGTGATCCGTCCATCGAGGTCGGTGACACAGGCTATCATCGCCGGCCAGGTTTCGGTCGACGAATGCTCATCCGGTCGATAGTAGCAACGAGGATGGAAGCGCAAGCTGCCACCATGGTTGATGCAACTAATTCCGCGACGCTGCAAGTACGCCTCGGCTAATGTCCCTTCAATCGGGTTGGATATCGCAAAGAGCCGACGAGCGGCTTCCTGCGATCCGGCCGGCGCGACTGGACGAACGGGCCTCGGGAGTGATTGCTCCTCGGAACGAGGCAGCTTCAGAAAGCGCCTCGCCTCCTCGGCGACCTCGCGAAAGTCTCGCAAGGCCAGACTTTCGCGGATGATGTCGAGGAGATCACCATGTTCTCCGGTCGCGGCGTCGGTCCATTTCCCAGCGGGTCCCTTCGGTGATTCGTGCAGCCGCACGAACAACGAGCGGCCCGGCGTATTGTAGACGTCGCCGACCAGCCAGTACCGCCCCGCCCGCCTGCCATTAGAGAGATAGTGTCGGCACACCGCCTCAGCCTCGCACGAGAGGCGGCGTGCCAGTTCGGAAGCATCGCCGGCCATCACGCGGCCTCCCGCTCACTGACGCCCGTAACCGGATAGGTGTCGAGCACCCTGGACAGGACCTCGATGCCGCTCGCGTCCGTGGGTACGAACATGCGCAGCTTCCAGGAGATGATCTCCCCAAAGAGGCCGTAAGCACGGAGGCGATCGCGTATCGTGTCGTTGAATCCGGACAGCTCGATGCGATAGGCGCCCATCACCCGGACGCGGCGAAGTTGGAGTTCCTCCGCGAGGTCGAGGACGGTGCGTCCCTCCATCAGCGCGGCAAAGGCAGCGTCCGGCGTCAGCGCGGGCGCGTCCCTCGAAAGGACGTTTGCGACCCATGTGGCCGAAAACTTGCGTCCGATGATGCGTTCGCCCGCATCGGTCTGGAGCCGATAGACGCGGGTTGATTCGTTCGGCAGCCGCTTCCAGATAGGGAGCAGCAAGCCCGCCACAACGTGGATCGTGCTTTCCGTGAACTGGGGCACCTCGGCAAGCTCCGCCACCCAGGCCGCAGCGAAGCGCCCACGGTCCGCTTCGATCCAGTGGCTCTCCGCCATCATGCTCAAGGGGACCGTGTGCTGATCCATCGGCCGGATCAGACGGACGCGCCGCTCGATCTCGCCGTCATCGAGCATGACGCTCGCCGCGGGGACCTGCACGGCGGCTCGTCCCGAGCGCTCATTGACCAGCAGGACGGCCTGACGATCGGAAAGACGAGCAAGAGCGTCATCCAGACTCACCGGATGATTGCGCTGGCGCTGTGTGACAGTGAGCAGCCGGGTCTCGGCGCCGGTCCCCCGCTGGTCATAGATCGTCCGCCGGTCGGTGACGACAAGGCTCTCGGCACGGAGTGTTTCCAACCCGACGTCGTAGGTGCCGGATGCAACCGCGCCTTCGATCCGAGCGGTCAAGAGCTGCTCGAAGGCGGTGAACAGCACATTCTGGAGGTCGATGGTGAGCGCCAATAACCTGTTCAGAAAGGTCGTGATCGGCGGCAGGTCATTCCTGAGCCCATTGGCATCCATGAGCTTCAGACCGGTTGCATCCTCGAACCTCCCAAGCGAGCAACCGTCGACCTTGCCTCGCGCGAGCAGCGTGTAGAGCTGACGCAACGCATCACGTCCATACTGGCTTTCGAGATTGTCCTCGGGCCGGAACAGGCCCTGTCCTCCGGTCTGACGTTGGCCGCGCGTAATGGCTCCCAACGTATCGAGCCGGCGGGCAATGGTGCTGAGAAAGCGCTTCTCGGCCTTCACGTCTGTCGCAATCGGACGAAACAGCGGCGGCTGCGCCTGGTTGGTCCGGTTGGTGCGGCCAAGGCCTTGGATCGCGGCGTCGGCCTTCCAGCCGGGCTCGAGCAGGTAATGGACGCGCAACCGGCGATTCCGCGCCGACAGTTCGGCATGGTAACTCCGCCCCGTGCCGCCGGCGTCGGAGAACACGAGGATGCGCTTGACGTCATCCATGAAGGCCGAGGTCTCGGCGAGATTGGCCGAGCCTGCGCGGTTTTCGACCACCAGCCGGTCGCCCTTGCGGATGACGCGGCGCGAGCGGCCCGTCACCTCGGCGACCAGTTCGGTGCCGAAGCGCTGGATGACCTGATCCAGTGCCCCAGGTACCGGCGGCAGCGAGGCAAGCTTCTCGATGAGGCGGTCACGGCGTGCGACGGCTTCCCGGCTCTCGACCGGCTGGCCGTCGCGATAGACAGGCCGGGAGCAGAGGTTACCTTCCGAGTCGGTGAAGGGTTCGTAGAGCTGGACCGGGAAGGAGTGGGCGAGGTAGTCGAGGACATACTCGCGCGGGGTGATGTCGACCTGGACGTCGCCCCATTCTTCAGTTGGAATCTCCGCGAGCCGGCGCTCCATCAGCGCTTCGCCCGTCGACACGATCTGGATGACCGCGGCGTGCCCAGCCTCAAGATCGTTCTCGATCGCACGGATCAGTGACGGGGTCTTCATCGAGGTCAGGAGGTGACCGAAGAAGCGCTGCTTCGCGCTTTCGAAGGCGGAGCGTGCCGCAGATTTGGCCTGCCCGTTCAGCGTTCCCGTTGCGCCGGTGATGTTGGCGGCCCGCATCGCCGCGTCCAGGTTATTATGGATGACGCTGAACGCACCGGCATAGGCGTCGTAAATGCGGACCTGCTCCGGCGTCAGTTGGTGCTCAACAAGCTCGTACTCGACGCCCTCGTAAGAGAGCGAGCGGGCTGCGTAGAGGCCGAGCGCCTTGAGGTCGCGCGCCAGCACCTCCATGGCCGCGACCCCACCCTCCTCGATCGCTTCGACGAACTCGGCACGGGTGGCGAACGGAAAGTCGGCGCCGCCCCAAAGGCCGAGGCGTTGGGCATAAGCGAGATTGTGGACCGTGGTTGCGCCCGTCGCCGACACATAGACCACGCGGGCATTCGGCAGCGCGTGCTGGAGCCTCAAGCCCGCGCGCCCCTGCTGAGAGGCCGCTTGGTCACCACGCTCGCCCTTGCCCCCGATCGCATTCTGCATGGCGTGGCTCTCGTCGAAGACGATCACTCCGTCGAAGTCCGAGCCCAACCATTCGACGATCTGCCTGACGCGCGAAAGCTTCTCGCCACGCTCGTCGGTCCGTAGCGTGGCGTAGGTGGTAAATAGGACGCCTTCCGCAAGCCGGATCCGGGTGCCCTGGCGAAACCGGGACAAGGGCGTAACGAGCAGGCGCTCCATCCCGAGCGCGGACCAATCGCGCTGCGCGTCCTCGATCAGCTTGTCGGATTTGCTGACCCAGACGGCACGTCGGCGGCCCTTGAGCCAGTTGTCGAGCAGAATCCCGGCGACCTGCCGGCCCTTGCCCGCGCCGGTGCCATCGCCCAAGAACCAGCCGCGGCGAAAGCGGACGGCATTCTCTGCGTCATCGCGCGCGGCGGCGATAACATCAAAGGTCGCATCGACCGTCCAGGAGCCCACGAGAAACTCAGAATGCGCCTCGCCGGCATAGATGACGCTCTCAAGTTGGGCGTCCGACAGAACTCCATCTGCCACCAGACTCGAAGGCAGGTGCGGACGATAGGATGGTTTCGGTGACGCAACGGACGCCATCGCCGCGGACTGCACGAGCTTGGTCGGGTGTGCGCACGATCCGGGAATACGGATCGATTGCAATCCGTATTCCTCGTAAAGGGCATCGGTGAGCCGGGTGCCTTCCGGCGGCGACCATTCGACCGTTTCGTATGTAAGTTCGACGCCTTCTGGCGCGGCGTCTCTCGAAGAAGACGATGAGCGTGGTGCAACGGCGCCCAGCGATCGCGACATAGCCGGCCGCTCGATAGCGACGATCTCCGGTGATATGGCGACGGGCAGCCTTGGAGGCACATGCTGGTTCACCCAGTCGAGCAAGGTAGCGACGTCGGCCGCCATGCCTGGCGAAGCCGGAAAAGCCGTCGGATCGGCAGCGGGCAGCTTGTCGATCACAAGCAGCCGTGTGTCGATTTGTGTTCCGTGCTTCGCGTAGATGGCGCCGTCGATCGCCGCAGAAAACGCTACCTGCCCGCGTTCCTGGAGCCGCACAAAGGCTTCTCGCCATGCCGGGTTATCCGGTGCGAAGCTGGCGCCAGTGATGGCGACAAGGCGTCCACCGTCGCCAAGACGCGCGAGCGCTGAAGCGATGTGACGGAGAGCCGCATCCGTCATCCGTCGGTCTACGTTCGTCAATGCCGAGAACGGCGGGTTCATCAGAACGACGCTCGGCACGACACTCGCGTCGAGGTGGTCGTCGATCTGTGCAGCATCGAACCGCGAGACCTTAACGCCTGCGAAGAGATGATCGAGCAGCGCCGCGCGGGCCTCGGCCAACTCGTTCAAGACCAGAACGCCGCCGGCGAGCTCGGCAAAGACGGCGAGCAAACCGGTCCCAGCAGAAGGCTCAAGAACGCGATCGGCCGGCGTAATGCCAGCCGCGGCGCATGCGGCCAGCCCAAGCGGGATCGGCGTCGAGAATTGCTGAAGCGCCTGGCTGTCCTCGGAACGCCGCGTGTGGGTCGGCAGACAGCTAGCGATCTTCGTGAGCATCGGCAGCATTGCTGCCGTCGACCCAGCCTTGGCACGCATCGCGGGGCCGAACTTGCGAAGGAACAGAACGGCTGCCGCCTCGCAGACGTCATAGGCGGTCTTCCAATTCCAAACGCCGGCCGTGTCCGAGGCGCCAAAGGCAGACTCCATGGCGCTACGCAGAACAGCGGCATCGATGCGACGGCCGCGTTCGAGCTCGGTCAGGACCTGTCGCGCGGCCCTGACAGCGGCAGAGGTGAGATTTGCAGCGGCACGCATGGAGAGCGGCGTGGCGATGCCGCCGGCAAGAGATTCGGTCATGGCAGGAATTCTTTCGGAGAGCAGGAATGGGTCGAACCATCAGGCGCTCTCCTTTGCCCCCGACGGCTCAAACCCTTCCCGGCCCGACTCTCACTCTCCGCCGTTCCCAATAAGAATGGGGACCAGCGCTACACACCGGTCCCCAAGCAACCGCGGGACGGCCAAAGCCGCCCCGCTCTGTGATGATCACTCAGCCGCGTCGAGATGTTGCGGATCTTCGTCGGCGGCGGTCTCCTGATCCTCCTCGTCGGCGAGGAATTCGGGCAGCCGGCCCGCCTCGCTCTCCTGCTCTGACGCCGCATCGGGATCGAGGAGACGCAACGGCTCCGGCAACCAACCCGAGCCATCCAGAAGTCGTTCAGCCTCCTTGGCCATGTCGGCCTTCTTCAGATGGTCGATCAGTTGCGCCGACGACTCGCCCTTGGCCTGCCGCACGGCATCCAGAATACGCGGCTTGGTAACCCGGCCGAGATAGTTGTCGACGGTCGGTCGCCAGCCGGCCTGCACCATGTCGAGCCCGACCGCGCGCGCCAGCACATCGGCCTGGTCGAGACGCGTGCGAACGCCATGGGCGGAGACGCGACCCTGATTGTAGCGATTGGCTGGCTCATGGACGGCGTTGACCGCAAACGACGCACAGTGGGCGAACAGCGACGCCTGTGCACCACCATCGAGAGCCGTCAGCGCATCCCAGAGATCGTTCTCGCTCTTTGGCAACCGTGCCTTCCAGACCTCATGTCGCGCCTCGACTGCTTTGGCCGAGACGCTTTCCCTCAGCCCCGGAGCTTGGGCGGGAAAGTTCGGCGTGCGAAGGCTGATCTCAAGACAGCTCCCGGACGATGCGAACCGGTAAAAGGCCGTCAGCACGAAGTTATGCAGAACTGCCTGGAACGCGACCGCTGGATTTCCCGCCAACGCATCACGCAATGTCAGTGTACGATGCGCCGTCAACTCGATGATGAGACGATCCGGCAAAGGTTTGGTCGCGTCCTCATCATCCTCCTCGGCATCAGCAGCGCCGCCTGCGACCGCGATGACCGTGCGCTGGACGGAAGGGCCCACTTCAAGACCTTCGGTCGACGACGCATCGGCGCCCTGCCCGACATCAGGATCAGTTGCCGGCACCTCGTCCTCCGGCCGGACGTAACCCCGGTCCACGGCGAGGCGTCCTTCGGAGTCGATGCTGATGAAGACACCAGCTCGGGCGATCTCCGCCGGTTCGTAAAGCATCGGCCGGTCTTCGAATGCAGCCAGGGCCGACTCGATTTCGCCGAGACGCTGATCGACCTCGTCGGGCAACTCGTCGGCATCCCGGTAGTCGACTTCCAGCTTGGCTTGCTCGGCGTTCAGCGCATCGATGGTGGCCTGCTCCTCAGGCGAGAGATCGACGGGCTTGCCTTCGATTTGTCGTAGGCCTTGAGTGTGACCGTAGGGGAAATCTACGGCGACCGAGATCCACTTCCAGCCTTCGGCAGCAATCGTCTCAGCTTCGGCCTTGAGCTTCTCGGTTACGAGGCGGTCGAGCAAGACGACGTCCTGAAGCCAGCCGCCGTCGTCGTGCTCGAACAGATCCCGCAGAACGCCGCCACCCGCGCTCTGATAGGCATCGAGGCCCACAAATTGGGCCCGGGGATCGGAACCGCGCACGGTGTTCTCCGTGAGCAGCCGGCGGATCTGGTATGGCTCGTCATAACCGGAGCGGCTGACATTCTCCCAGACTTGCTCCTGGCGGGCGTGATCGGCCGTGACCGAGAACGCCATGAGCTGCTCGAGGGTCATGCCGTCTTCGGCATAGACCTCATGCAGCTTTGGCGAGACCGACGCCAGGCGCAGGCGCTGCTTGACGATTGCAGGGTTCACGAAATGACGCGCGGCAATGTCTTCCTCGCTCATGCCGAGATCGCGGAGTGTCTGGAAGGCCCTAAACTGATCAAGCGGATGCAGGCCGACCCGCTCATCGTTCTCCGCCACCGAATCGTCCTCGGCGATGCCCCCTTCACGCACAACGCACGGCACCGCCTGCGTCTTTGACATCCGCTTCTGTTTTACCAGGAGCTCGAGAGCGCGATAGCGCCTGCCGCCCGCTGGCACCTCGAACATGCCGGTCTCGTTGCCATCTGCATCGACGACGGCCCGGACACTCAGACCTTGCAGAAGCGTACGCTGCGCGATGCTCTCGGCTAGCTGCTCGATCGAGACACCGGCCTTGACGCGGCGAACGTTCGACTGGCCGAGCACGAGCTTGTTGAAGGGAATGTCCCGAGAAGGGGACAGCGTGATCTTTTGTACGGCTTTCGTCATTTTGGCTCTCCACGACGGGTGGCCGTGAGACTCTCTCTCGGCTTCCAACCCGTCGCGAACAGCCTCCCCTCCTCTCACTCTCGCGCGAGGCCAGGCATCACGCCGTCTCGTGATCGGCGACAGCCGAATCCAGCGATGCGGGCTCAATGGACCCGGGAACGAAACCGAGCAAATAGTCCGCGGCCTTGCTCGCCTGCGAGGCGGCCCGCACGATGGCGCGATTGTCTTCACGCAGGACTTCGAGTAATCGCGAGGTGTGGGTAATGTGAAGGAACGCAGCTTCAGCGCGTGAATCCCGCATAGTTCCGCCAGTGGGCGGCGGGCTTTGCTCCGCATTATTTTGCGATGAACCTCTGTGGTCGTTGACCAGCAGAGGAGACATCGATGTCGAATACCGATCGCGACCTGATCGCCGAACTCAGGGTCATGCTGACCCGCCAACAAAACAGCCCGGTGGTGGTCGGGAACTATTGCGCCTATGCGCGCTGGTTCCTCGACCATCTTGCGCGGCGGAATATCGCAGTCGCAGATGTGAGCGAAGCGCAGGTGGCGCAATATCTGCGCCATGCGATCGCGCTGTTCCGGAAACGCCATGGTCGACCTCCGGGGCCGTACTGGCACTCGATCCCGCGCTCCGGAATCCACGCGCTGTTGCGGCTTGCCCAGGGCGAGTGGCCACCCACTCCGAAAGTTACATGCGCCGCCGATGCGGCGCGGTTCGCGATCTGCGACGAATACGAGACTTGGCTTCACGAGGAGCGTGGCTTGGCCAAGCCTAGCATTGCGGCGCTGATGTGGGAGGCTCAGCACTTCCTGGCCTGGCAGCTCGGACGATGTGGCGTCGAAAGCCTGATGGAGATGAGTGTCGGCGACATCGACCGTTACATGGACTTGCGCGCGCCGAAACTGACGCGCAAATCGTTGAAAGACGTGGCGGAGCGCCTGCGCTCGCTCTTGCGGTATCTGCACCGGACCGATCGCACCGCGATCGACCTGTCGCCGCACGTCATCGCCCCGCTGCTCTACGCCTATGAAGGGGTGCCCTCGATCCTGGAGCGCAGCCAGATCGCTGCCGTGCTGGAAAGTGCGAGGAAGGATACGACACCGGTTGGGCTGCGGGACCATGCGATCCTGCAACTGCTCGCGACCTATGGCTTGAGGTCGAGCGAGGTACGCAATCTGCGACTCGACGACATCGACTGGCGGGCGGAATCGATCCGCGTCCGGCACACTAAGACACGGGCCTGCTCGTTCCTGCCCCTGATGGAGCGGGTGGGCGAAGCGGTGCTCGCCTATCTGCGCTCCGGACGGCCTGAGACCGACGCCCGGGAAATCTTCATCCGCACGCGCGCGCCCTATCGCAAGCTCGGGATGCTGGCCAGTGCGGTACGGCGGCGGCTTCGCAATGCAGGCGTCAAGCCGCCGGGCAAGTCCGGGCCGCACATCTTCCGCCATGCCCGCGCGGTCGAGATGCTGCGCGCGTCGGTGCCGCAGAAGGTCATTGGCGATCTGCTCGGGCACCGCTCGACCGAGTCGACGGCACCCTACCTCAAGCTCGCCACCGAGGACCTCCGGGCCATCGCACTCGACGTGCCGGGATCGGAGGTGCTGTCATGACGACATGGCCCGATCCCGAACGGCTGTTGATCGCGCGCTATCTGGCAGGTCTTGGCCTGCGCAGCACGAACAGCCGCACCTATTACAAGCAGGTGCTCCACAGCTTCCAGGACGTCGCCGAGCGCCACGCCGAACTCGGCCAGGACGTGCTGGTGGCCTGGTTGCAGATATCGTCCGACAGTTGGGCAGCGTCGACGCGGTTGCACCGCACCCGCATTATCGACCGGTTCCTCGATGACCTTTTGCAAACCGGGGCGATCGACCTCAATCCCGTCGCCGTCCTGCGCGAGGCGTGCAATATCAAGCAGTGCAAACCGGTCTGGCGGGCCTTGGCGTCGGACAGTCCGGTCCGTGCTCTTGCCGAACTGCACCAGCCCAAGCCGTTTGGCAGCGTGCTGGGCGGAATCATGGCCGAGCACGTCGCGCTGATGCGCAACAGGGGATACAAATACACGGCGCAGCCCGTGTGGCTCTTGCGGTTCGACCGGTTCCTGCAGTTGAACCCGGCGCTGCAGGATGGGTCCATCGGGGTGATGCTCGAACACTGGGCGGCGGCGAAAGCCACACGCAATCACGCCGCCGAATGCGAAAAGTTGAAGCGCCTCCTTACGAGGATACTCCGTCACCGGAATCCGTCGATCCCGCCGCGCCGACCGGACCCGCGCCCGCAAAAGGAAGTGGCGAAGCACTGGCGCAAACCTCACATCTACACGCCCGCCGACGTGCGTCGGATGCTCGATATCGCCCGTTCCTATCCTTCGCCACGGGCACCGCTTCGGCCGCTGAGCATCTATACCATGCTGTTGCTGGCCTATTGCGCGGGTCTGCGGCGGGGCGAGCTTGCCCGTCTCGATCTGGGTGACGTCAACCTTCAGGGCGGCACGATTACGGTTCGGCAGACCAAGTTCTTCAAGACCAGAATCCTGCCGCTTCCCGACAGCGTGATGGCCGAGCTTCGGGCCTATATCAATGCACGCCGTCGCGTCGGAGCATCGCAGGATGCGCGCTCCGGCCTGTTCTGGCAAGAGCAGCGCAGTGCAGGTTACACAAGCCAGGCCATCGCTTGCCTGCTCGTCGACGTCATCCGCCGGGCCGGGCTGAAGCCACCGCAAGGACGAACGGGGCCGCGCTTACACGACCTCCGCCACTCGATGGTCGTGAACCGGATCCTCGACTGGTATCGGACGGGCATCAACCCGCAGGATCGCCTGCCGTTCCTCGCAACCTATCTCGGCCATCGGGATATCAACTCCACCCTGGTATACATCACCGTCACGCAGGATCTGCTGCATCATGCCAACGAGCGGTTCCGGGCGGTGGGCGCACCATGCCTCAACCTAGGTGGGGAGGTGCGGCCATGAGCAAGGCCAACCCGTTCCCGAACCTGATGCGCGCGTTCTTCTACGACTGGCTCGTCGAGCAACGCAACGCGTCCATCCACACGGTCCGGTCCTACCGCGATACTTGGCGGCTGTTCCTGCGGTTCGTCGCACAGCGCGGAGCAAAGAAGGTTGCGATGATCACGCTGGCCGATCTGACCGCCAGCGAGGTCGCTGCGTTCCTGAGGCACGCCGAACACGAACGCGGCGGCACGATCGGGACGCGCAACTGCAGGCTTGCCGCGATCCGCAGCTTCTTCAACTTCGTGGCGACCAGAGACCCCGCATCGATCGCGCAGTGCGTCGAGATACTCAACATCCCGGTCAAGCGGGCACCGGTATCGGAACCCTGCTATCTAGATCCGGCAGAGGTGACGGCGATCCTTGCCCAGCCAGACCGTTCGACGCTCGAAGGCATGCGCGATCACGCGTTGCTCTCGTTCCTCTACAACAGCGGGGCACGGATACAGGAGGCGCTCGACCTGTGTCCCGAGGCCATCCGGTTCGACGCGCCCGGCTGCGTGCGGCTCCTTGGCAAGGGCCGCAAGGAGCGCATCTGCCCACTCTGGCCGGAAACCGTACTGCTGCTGAGAAAGCTGCTGGAGCGGCAGCCGCGAGCGCCAAACGAGCGGATGTTCGTCAACCGCTACGGCGAGCCGCTCAGCGCCTCGGGCGTTCGGTTCAAGCTCGCGGCCTATGTGAAGGCGGCCGCAGTGACCGCGCCAACGCTGCGAACCAAGCATGTGACGCCGCACAGCTTCCGCCATGCCACCGCCGTGCACCTCGTCTCCGCAGGCGTCGACGTCACGGTCATCCGTAGCTGGCTCGGTCATGTGAGCCTCGACACCACCAACCACTACGCCAGGGCCAATCTGGAAACGAAGCGGAAGGCGCTGGAACAGGTCGACGCTCCCACAACAATGGGCCATCCGCCGTCATGGAAGCGGGATGCGAGCCTGCTCGCCTGGCTCGACACGCTCTGAAATAATGCGAAGGAATGTGGGCGGGAACGGCGCAAAACCGCACATCCGGCCGCGTTCCTTCACATTACCCACACCTCGCGATTACTTGACTTATGCTCACCTCGCCATAAATCCAGCCAGGAGCCGATATAGTCGGCATGGCGCACGGTGGGGACGATCCCTAGCGACGCGCAGCTGAACGCGGAACTCAATTCGGCGACCAGCTCTTCGAAGGCATATTTCTTGGTACCGTAGGATCCGCTCTGGTCGCGATTGAGACGCGACGGGTGCCCAGTCGCATGACCGAGTTCATGCAAGGCCGTACGGTGCCAGTTGATGGGTTCGAAATAGGCCTGCGGCGGCGGGACCTGAACATAGTCTTCGGCTGTTGCATAGAATGCGCGATCTCCACCGATCCGAAATGGAATTCCGCTGGCCGTGATCAGGGCATCGACCGTCGGTTCGATGAGGCCGGCCGGCGGCGGCGGCGCAGCGGTGGCAATGTCGTCGGGCAGTTGCTCGCACTGATCGGTGTTGAAAACGGTAAATCGCTTGAGGAACGGGATCGCCTGCGCGTCTTCGCCGGTCTCGGCGGCGCGGCGCTTTTCATCATTCGGCACGAAACGATCCGCGTAGACGACGGTAGTCCCGCGCTCTCCCTTGCGAACGTGGCCGCCAAGAGAGAGTGCCTGGCGGAAAGTGAGCCAACTTTGACCGGTAAATCCGCGTTCGATCACGACTCCCCAGAGGATGAGGATGTTCACACCACTGTATTGCCGGTTGGTCGACGCATTTTTCGGCATGGCCAGCGGCGCTTTCGCCGCGGCAGTACCCCAGGGCTGAACCCAGGGGACGCGTCCGGCCTCAAGCTCGGCGATGATCTTGTCGGTGATTTCGTTGTAGAGGTTCGCCCGGTCCTGGCCGGCGCGCGCGCAAGCATTAGGGTTTGACATCGCGGGTCTCCGCGACGGGCACCGCGAGCCTCTCTCGCAGATTGTAACCCGTCACGGAAAACCAGCCTGCACTCTTACTCTCAGCTTCTTGCCTTAGGCCGCAGGCCTGATCCGGCGTGCGCCAGGGGCGCATCGCCCCAAGAGAAATGGCACCCGCAGGAGCGTGAGCATAGCGACGCCGAAGGCGGCACGCGGGACCGAGTGCAGCGACGAGACCGGTTAAAAGGGCACCCGGGAACGGGGCAGTGATAACGATCGCCGCAGGCGAGCCCCTTTTCCGAGTGCCCCCGGCGAGGAGCACCAAAGCTCTGGCGCGAGGGATCGAAGCCGCAGGCCGAGACGCGGCGCGGCTCGGTTCACGAGAGCCCGGTGCGGCCCTGGCCGCACGCGCACAACCACTAAAAGACTTGAGCGAAAGTGATGCTGGCAATCCTGCGAGAACAGCCTGGCAATTTCACAGTGGTCTCAGAACGGGCGAAAACCTTGTCCTCTGCTGACTGAGAATCCCAGCCTTGTGTTAGCAGCCGGAACAAACGGCGGACCACTAGATTCGTGTATTCGGAGTTATTCAATGCTGATGACCAGTGAGCGAAGGCCGGCGATACGGACACTGCAGGGTTGGGCGATCCACGTGCTCCAGGAAGCGGGCGCCATCCGCGAATGCGAAGAGCATGGTTGGATGCAGGACCGCGCCGATCCGCATGCACGAGAGCGAGCCTTCGATATTGCCCGTCGAGACCCGCCAGCAGACGTCTCCCGTCAAGCCGCGGAGGCCGCGCTTCACGACGTGCTCGACTCGATTGGCGATACCTGCCCAGAATGCCCCCCTGACGAGGAGGACCCGCGCTAAGCACCGACGCCGACCCGTCTGCTACTCAGCGGCCTAGCCGTTTCTCCACCCGCTTGCGCGCGTTGCCGACCTTTTTGACGGCCTTTTTCACCGCCGGCGCCGACTTTCCGGTCTTCTTCGCCTCGTACTGCACTTCGTAGTCCTGCCCGCCTGCCACCCGCGCCCGGTCCTGCTTTCGTCCGCGCGCCGTTTTGCTCTTCTTCGCTGCCGCCATCGGTGCCTCCTGTTGGGACATCGAAGCAACGCGACAGGGATTCGCAGGTTCCGGAACGATTCGAACTGTGCCAATTTGAATCGGCTGTAGCGTGGAGTTCTTCAGTGGCGTTTCAGCGTAACAAGCCGGCGGCTATCGGCGTCAAGGCGCCTTTCCCCGCCTTCATCGAACCGGCCCTGGCATCCTCGACAGAGAAAGTGCCGTCGGGAGAGCGCTGGATCCACGAAATCAAGTTCGACGGCTACCGTGTTCAGGTCCATCTGGCCAACGAGACGGCGAAGATCTCCACCCGGCGCGGCCACGATTGGACGCACCGCTTCAAGAAGGTCGCTCATGACGCCTGGCGGATCAAGGCGAACTCTGCGGTGGTGGACGGCGAGATCGTGGTGCCAGCTGCCGATGGCACGACCGACTTCTCGGTCCTGCAGAACGAGCTCAAGGGTAAGTCGAGGAGCATCGTGCTCGTGGCGTTCGATCTGCTCTATCTGAACGGCCGAGATATCCGGAAGCTACCGCTTTTTCAGCGCAAGGCCGAACTCAAGAAGATCCTGACCGGCACCGACATCCAGTTCAGCGAAAGCTTCGCGATAGACGGCCGCGAGATGTTTGCGCACGCCTGCAAGCTTGGCCTCGAAGGTGTCGTCTCGAAGGTCCGGGACGGCGCCTATCCGGCCGGACGCACGAATGACTGGGTCAAGAAGACCTGCGTGCAGCGTGAGACCCTGACTATTGCGGGTTTCGCGCTCGATGGAACGAAGTGGGACGGCATCTACGTCGGCCGGCGTAAGGGCGACGATCTAATATACGCCGGGAAGGTGGACCATGGATTCGACAAGGCATCAGCCGCCGACCTTCAGAAGCGTCTGAAGCCGCTGATCCGCAAGACGCAGCCTTATGCAAAGCGGATTGCGCACAAAGGAATCTGGGTCGAGCCCAAGCTGCTGGCCGAGATAGAGTACCGTGCAAAATCAGCGGAGGGAAAAGTCCGTCATCCCTTCTTCAGGGGGCTTCGGGAGGATCTGTAATGGATGCCTTTGACCGCTTCTGGGAGTGGGCGGAAAAGCCGCTCGATAGTCCGCTGACGATCCCTGCGGAGCTCCATCGAGCGGTTATGGAGCTGTCTCCGGAGGACAGGCGGGACCGCGCAAAGGTCAATGAGGCCGCAGGGCGGGCGGTTTCCGACCGATAGTTACCAGCGAGCGCCCAGTCTGAGCGCGCCCGCTCGAGACCCACCATTCAAGATTGACCTGCTTGAATTGGACAGTGTCCGAATTCGCGAAACGGAGTATGATCTGGTCATCACCGGCAAAGGCACTCTGCCCGCGGGCACCGGTGACTGAGAGACCAATCGCGCTCCCGCCTGCAGCAGGAGCCACCAATGTCTCATTATTCCGAACGTGTCATCCTTGCCCGTCACCATGTTGCCAAAGGACGTCAGATCGTCGAAAGGCAGCAACGGATGGTCCGCAAGGGTGGCGCAAACATCGCAGAAGCTCTGAAGCTCCTGGCTCTCTTTGAAGCAACGCAAAATATCTTCGAGGATGATCTGGAGCGCATCTTGCGGGAAGAGCGCAACTGCTAAGGCTCGCGACTTGGCAGTTTAGAGTCTGGCAATTTCCGGTCTCGGCGGCAAATCAGGCGTCAACGCTAAGACACGAGATGGTCGCACTTTGAGACCTAGCCTCGCGCGCGTCGTAACGCGACTTCCAACCGGGCCTTCTCCTTTTCCCAACGCGCTTCCTCGTCCCGCGCGCTTTCCTCAAGAACTTCGAGCTGTTGTTGAATGTCAGCGGCCTTTTCTTCGTGCTTGCGACGGGCCGCGTCCAAGGCACTTTGCGCCTTGTCGACGGCGTGCTGCCGTCGCTCACGCTCCTTCTGCCGGACGGCCTCCTCCTTGGCACGTTCGCGCTCCCGTTGCATCTGCTCCTTCTCTAAAGCAAGTGCAGCCTTCCGGTCGGCCGCATCGTCGTGGGCCCGCTTAGAAGGCTTCCGCGGTTGACGGCGGCCTGTCTTCTTTGAGCTGCCGCTGGCAAGGTCGGTAGGTAGCTCGGCATGCTCCCTGAATGGCCCGTTGGAGCCGACGGGTCTCTTCAGAACGATGCCCGGCGCAGCCATAGTCGCCTCGATGACGTCCGGATCGTCGCTTTCCTTCGCCGCGCCCTGGTGGAAGAGATTGCTGTCAGCGCCCCAGGCTTCGAGGGCCGCTTTCATGGAGGGAGCGGCGATCGCCAGATCGAAGAAGCCCAGCGAGGTCTGATAGGTCTTCAGTTTTCTGGCCATCGGTCTGATCCGCCCTCGTCGATCGTCAACGTCTCGCACGCCACCATGCCTGCGGAACACGACGCGGCCCCGAAGCGTTCCCCAATCCTTGAAGGACGTCCATGCATTTCGCAACGCGCTCTTAAGGATTGGCCTTGAATGAGCCGGATGTCGACCCTGCCCAAGCGCCTGCAGCCGATGCTTGCTACGCTTACCGAGGCGCCGTTCGACGACCCCAGCTGGGTTTTCGAGGACAAGTACGACGGCTTCCGGATGATCGCGGAAATCCGGCGGGGCAAAGTTGCGCTCTACAGCCGCAACGGCAAGATAATCAGCCGCAGCTATATTGAGGTCGCCAAAGCGCTGGAGGGCGTGAAGGGCGACGCCGTGATCGATGGTGAGCTTGTCGCGATCGGTAAGGATGGCGTCTCACATTTCCAGTTGCTTCAAAACGCGCTGCGCCATGAGGCGAAGCTGCTGTACTGCGCCTTCGATCTCATGTTTGAGAACGCAGCGGACTTGCGCAACCACCCCCTCCTCGAGCGGAAGAAGCGGTTGAAGGCAATACTGCCGCGCGACAAGTTGATCGCCTTCAGCCATCACCGCAAAGCGAACGGCATGAAATTCTTCGCCGAGGCCGAGCGGAAGGGTCTGGAAGGCGTCATGGCGAAGCGCGCCGACAGCGCGTATGCGTCCGGAAGCCGGACGGCGGATTGGCTGAAGATCAAGACAGCAAAGCGGCAGGAAGTGGTGATCGCGGGCTTCACGGCGCCGAGGCGTACAAGACCATACTTCGGCGCCCTGGTCCTCGCCGTGCGGGAAGACGACACATGGCGCTATATCGGACATGTTGGCACTGGCTTCAGCCACAAGGTCCTGGAAGACCTCCACGCCAAGCTCGTGAAGCTGACGATCCCGAAATCACCCTTCCCTGCCAAAGTGAAGGACGAGGCCGCCACGACCTGGGTCAAGCCCTCGTTGGTCGCCGAGGTCAAATTTGCGCAGTGGACGAGCAAGGGCGAACTGCGCCAGCCCGTCTACCTCGGGCTCAGGTCCGACAAGCGGGCGAAGGATGTCGTGCGTGAGCGAGAACGTCCGCGCAAGTAGCTTCCCTTCGGCGAAAGCCGGCAAAAAGGATTGATGCACTCTCCGCCGACACTCACTCGCCTCCAAGGTCGTGGATTTCCGGTCGCATGCCGTCAGGCGTGAGTTCGAGCGTCGCAAACGTGATCGGCAGCTTGAAACGCCGAGGTCCCGCGCTGCCGGGATTCAGGTAGAGAATGCCACCGACCGTGTCGATCTTCGGTACGTGGGAATGCCCGGAGACGATGACGTCGAAGCCGGCGCCGAGATCGGTCTTCAGCGTCTTCAGGTCGTGCAGAACGTAGATCGACTTACCTGCCAGACGGACGAGTTTCGTGTCGGGGTAGTCGCGAGCCCACTTGCCACTGTCCACGTTTCCACGAACGGCCGTGACGGGTGCGATCCGGCGAAGCGCGTCGACGATCTCGGGGCGTCCCATGTCGCCGGCATGAATGATGTGATCGACGCCCGTCAGGCCTCGCTCCGCCTCGGACCTCAACAGGCCGTGCGTGTCCGAAATGACTCCAATCCTGAACATCATTTCCCGACGCTCTCAGCCGAGATCGCCAAAAGACGATCGAGAAACTCTACCTGAGCGGACAGCATCTTGGTCCGCGCTAACTCGATATCAAACCATTCCGCGCGGTCGACTTCGGGAAAGCTCTGCCGTCGACCGCTTCGAGGCGGCCATTCGACATCGAAGGTATTGCTGGTCAGTGCTGCCGGATCAAAGTGTCCCTCGCCGCCGAATGCGATGACGCGCTTGCCTCCTCGCTGTCGGACCTCCCCCAGCGCCTGGAGTGGACCAATCGAAGCGCTCGGGCCGAGTTCTTCGGCAAATTCTCGTTGAGCAACGTTCTCCGGAACATCATTGGCATCGATTTCGCCCTTTGGAATGGACCAGGCGCCATCATCCTTCTCACGCCAGAACGGACCGCCGGGATGAACGAGCAGAACCTCGAGCCCCCGAGCTCCTCCCTTGCGGTATGCGAGAATGCCCGCGCTCAAGGTCGATCTCCTGGAAGTCTTTTTCACCGCAGCCATATGGCTCCTACTTTGCAGAGCAATCGAGAGCCGGCGAGCCGTCGTCCCGCCATACGGGACCGCGTTCGCCAAGCGCCTGCTTAGCTTCGTCCGCGGTCCTATGCACCGTTACTTCGGCCTCGCGCTCGGCCGCCTTCCTGGCGCACGCACCTACCCGCCGGGTCGCCATTAGACGGCGACGAGATGATCTCGCGTGACCTCGTTGAGACGGATTTGCCATTCGCCAGAGCCTGCCACGGACGACGAAGGAGTGCCGTCCGGCGTCACCGGATGCTTCACGACACCTAAGCCGACTTCCGCTGCGGCTTGGCCGCCGGCTTTTTCGCCGCGGCCTCCTTCGCCGGCTTCTTGCCTGCGATCGGCATCAGCATTTCCTTCTGCCCGGCCGCCGCCTTGCGCGGCTTTTTTCCTGATTTCTTGGGTGCCTCTGTCGCTGAGGCGCCCTCTCTTCCGATGCTCTTTCGCAGCGCGTCGATCAGGTCCACCACGTTCTCGCCGCGGGGACGCGCTTTCGCGGTGATGGGTTTGCCGGCGCGCTTCTGATTGATCAGTTCGATGAGGGCGGTTTCGTATTGGTCTTCGAACTTGTCCGGCTCGAAATGGCCCGCCTTCTGATTGACGATGTGCTTGGCGAGATCAAGCATGTCCTTGGTGACTTTGACATCCTGAATGTCGTCGAAATACTCATCAGCTGAACGGACTTCGTAAGGATAGCGCAGTAGCGTTCCCATCAGGCCCTTGTCCAACGGCTCCAGCGCGATGATGTGCTCGCGATTGGTCAGCACCACACGGCCGATCGCGACCTTGTTCATCTCGCGGATGGTTTCCCGAATAACGGCGAAAGCATCGTGCCCGACTTTACCGTCGGGACGCAGATAGTAGGGGCGAATGAGATATCGCGGATCGATCTCGCTGCGGTCGACGAACTCGTCGATTTCGATCGTTCGCGTTGATTCCAGTGCGACGTTCTCTAGCTCCTCCTTCGTCACCTCGATGAAGGTGTCCGTGTCGACCTTGTAGCCTTTGACGATGTCCTCGTTGTCGACCTCCTCGCCGGTATCGGCATCCACCTTAGCGTACTTGATCCGATGGCCGGTCTTTCGATTCAGCTGGTTGAACGAGACCTTTTCGGATTCCGACGTGGCCGGATAGAGCGCAACCGGACAGGTGACGAGGGAAAGACGCAGGAAGCCTTTCCAGTTGGCGCGGGGGGCCATCGCGGGGAACTCCATTACTGATGCCGGATTAAAGACGAACGACCGGGCTTGGTTCCGACATCGCGACCCGCCCCACAGCGGGATTTTTCTCATCGGCCTGCCTGGCCGGACTCGACATTTGTTCTTGTTATGTTCTAATTCGGGCATGACCGACCGACCCGCGAGCTGGCGCATGCCGACCCCGAAACAGATGGAAAAATTGGCCGCTGAAGCCGACCGCAGACGAGCGCCGCCCGCTGCGGGTCCAGATGCCCCCCTCCCGGCCGAATATTGGGAATCGGTCCTGAAAGACGCACGCGCCGGCACGACCGGGGCTCAGATGCGGCAGCGACGTCTTTCCGAGATTCAGCGTCACGTGCTGCGCGTCTCCTGCCGCCGCTGCGAGCGGACCGTGGAAATCCAGACCGCTGATGCCGTTCGACTGTATGGCGCCAACGCGCTCTGGAAGGACGTCGCGCAGCGGCTGCTCGACAATACCTGCCGGCAGCGCACCGGCAGGCATGAAGAAGACGGGTGCTGGCCAGCGTTCGAGACGCCGTAGCCGCTCTGGATTTGCCGATCCGATCTCTTTGCGCCTGGATGTCTGGATGGCCCCGAAGTATCACCCTACGCCCTTGTCGGGCGGCGATCGCAAGGCTCTGGCGAAAGAGCTCGGCAAGGCACGCGCGATGGCCAGCATGCTGGCGACCCAATCGGCGGAGATGCGGGCCAAAGGCGGGGCGATGATCCAGCAAGCCGACAGGCTGCTTTGCGAAAGCTGGAACGAGCGGATGTGGAGTGACGGCGAACCGATCGATCCGTCGCCGACCATCGATCAGGCCGTAAATGGAGGCTTCCCCTGGCTGGAGATCAGGTGCGCGCGCTGCAAGACGCCGAGCGATGTCGACCTGGCCGCGATGAAGCACCCGCCGACCACCTTCGTGCACGATCTCGCCAGCCGGCTGCGCTGTCGCAAATGTGCCAAGGCCGGCCGGCGTCCATCCGCGACTCTGCTACAGTTGACCTGGCAGCCGCGCCACCCTCGAGCCGAATCCTGACCGATGTGCAATCTTTATTCGATCACGACCAATCAAGCCGCGATCAACGCGCTGTTCCGCGTTGTCAACCGATACGTTGGAAATCTGGCGCCGATGCCGGGGGATTTTCCCGACTACAAGGCACCGATCGTGCGCAACGGAGTGGAGGGCCGCGAGCTCGCTACGGCGCGATGGGGAATGCCGTCGTCATCAAAGGCGCTGATGGACGCCACGAAGAAGCGAGCCGAGAAGCTGCAGGCCAAGGGCAAGGCAGTGGATTTCAAGGAATTGCTGCGAATGGAGCCGGACGGCGGCACGACCAACATCCGCAATGTGAAGAGCAAGCACTGGACGCGATGGCTGGGGACTGAAAATCGCTGCGTGGTGCCGTTCAACTCGTTCAGCGAGTTCAACAAGGCCGAGGGCGGTGATATCTGGTTCGCGCTCGATGAGACACGTCCCCTCGCCTGCTTCGCCGGTATCTGGACCAACTGGACGTCCGTCCGGAAGGTCAAGGAAGGCGAGACGACCAACGACCTCTACGCGTTCCTCACGACGGAGCCCAACGCCGAGGTCGGCGCCATCCACCCCAAGGCGATGCCGGTGATCCTGACAACGCCAGATGAAGTCGAGACCTGGATGACGGCCCCTGCGGACGAAGTACTGAAATTGCAAAGGCCGCTTCCGGACGGAAGCCTCCGGGTCGTCGCTCGCGGCGTCAAGGAAGACCCAATAGGGCCGACGACGTGACGGACGAGACCGACTACCAAACGGGGCCAGCACCGCATCAGCGCAAGATCATTCTGTCGATATAGACATCTTCTACGCATCAGTGGAGCAGCGGGACAATCCGGACTTGCGTGGCAAGCCAGTCGCTGTGGGCGGGATCGAAAGAGCGCGGTGTCGTAGCTGCAGCGAGCTATGAGGCGCGAAAGTTTGGAGTTAGGTCGGCATTGCCGTCAGTGACAGCCAAACGGCAATGCAAAGAGCTAATTTTCGTAAAGCCGCCGCGCTTCGAAGTCTACAAGGAGGTCTCTCGACACGTCCGGACAATCTTCGCGGAGCATTCTGACGTCATTGAGCCCCTGTCGTTAGATGAGGCCTACCTAGATGTCACCGAGAACATCCAAGGCCTCCCAATCGCGACAGAGATCGCGACCTTGATTAGAGTCAAGATCCTGAGCGAGACAGGCCTGACCGCGTCTGCCGGCATCTCTTACAATAAGTTCCTGGCAAAACTTGCGTCCGACCAACGGAAGCCCAACGGACAGTTCGTGATCACGCCAAAGATGAGGCCGAGCTTCGTTCAGGATCTCCCAGTCGGCAAATTCCATTGAATCGGACCGGCGACCAGTGCGAAGATGCATGGCCTTGGCATCTTCACCGGCATGAATATGCGCAATCAGTCGCTCGAGTTCATGAACGCCAATTTTGGGAAAGCTGGGGCGTATTATTACTGGATCTCGCGGGGGATTGACGAGCGTCCTGTCCGTGCCAACCGAATCCGAAGGTCCGTCGGCGCCGAAAGCACGTTTCGCGGGACTTGGCAGACCACGAAGCGCTGACCATCGAACTGCGCCCACTGGTCGACAAGGTCCGGCAACACTGCGAGGCGACGGGCGCGCGAGGCCAAACGGCGATCCTTTTCAGATTTCGAGCTGATCACTCGCAGCACGTCCGTACGCATGAACGACACCGCGGACGATCTCTCTAGCCTGGCTCTTGAACTATTAGCGCAACTTATGCCGCCAAAGAGGCCGATCCGGTTAATCGGTATCTCTGTTTCGGGGGTTTGTTGGGTCAGGGCTCGATGATGATCAATTGCCACTCATGCTGGCTTGATTTGGCGGGTCCAACCGCATCTCGTTGCTGCTTGCAATAGGTGCCATCCACTCCCCCAATTTACACAGAGCATGCTTGGGAAAACGCGCAAAATATCGCTTTGCAGTCGATAACTCTGACCCAAAGCATATACTGCGCTATCATATACGAATCACCGCATTTGTACTGTTTCAAGGATGGATTACGGCGCTATGGCGCGAGCTACCATGCAAGGCAAAGCGACGCTCGACGCACGATTCAAGTTTGCTGATACCGCGTTTTCGAGCGGCACCGAAGGTTGGAATTCTCAACTTCGTTTTGCCACCGGCATCGCCGACGGCGAGGACTATCTTCTTCGTCTGTTCAAGAAGACCGGAACCCCGCTGGACGAGGACCTGAAGCGGCTCATCACGCACGGCCTCAGGCGTGTCCGGCGTGTTCTGTCGTCACGCCGTGCGCGCCAGTTATTGGTCGAGGTTCTTGAGATCGTCGAGGACCAGGAAGAGATCGGTATCTTAATGGTTGATCCTGGCAGTCCGATCTGCGGGTCATTGCACAGGGTTCGAGCGCGAGAAGGCCGGCTGCTTACGACGACCGGCCGCAAGATGTTTTGGCGCAATATCTTGCGCGTAGCTGAAGGACTTGCACTTTGTCATGATGCGGGCATCGTGCACGGCGCTGTCAGCGAACATACGATCTTTTCGCATAGCGATGAAAAAGAGGATTTCCGACTCGGCGGCTACGAAGCGTGCGTACACATTGCCGACGGCGATGTGGGCGGCGCGGGACATCTGCTGCGGCCCTCCGGCACCGTCTCGTTTCGCCGGGACTGGAGTGATCTTGGGCAGGCAGCGTCGCGGATCCTCGGCCTGACCGAGGACGGCGGCGGTCCTTCCCTGCTGTCGATCGAGCGACGCATGCTTAATCGTCTTGCCGATCCGCCACGCTACCAGCTTTTCGACGGAAGTATCGTGCTAAACGAGATCGCCGAGGTCGTGGCCGATCTTGACCGGTCGGGGTCAAGCGGCGAAGGCGAGCTAATTCTCTACCCTTCCACCCAGGTTACCCAAAGCGACCTTGCATCGCTTACATCGGGCACCATCCCGGCTGACGATAGGGATGCGGTCCTCCGTTTTGTCGAAGAGGATCTCAGCGGACCAACGGTACGCACTGTTGTCGTAGATGAGGCCTTCGTGCGTATCGTCACCGACCTTGCCGCGTATGGCGTGAAAGTCATCGATGACTATGTCGGCATGATCGAGAACGCCAACAAGAGGCGGCCTGACGACTACATCTATGATGCCGTCGAGGTTCGCCACCGGATTCATCTTGCGCGAACTCGGAGAAGCGCCGAAGAGCGAGTACGCAGGCTTGGCCCTGGCGCCAAACCGTGGATTGACGCGAGTGTCACAACAGGAGTGAGCCGATCAGTCGAAGAGATTCCCACTTGGTACGCCCTCATTCTTCTCGAAGCCTTTACTTGGCTGCGGGAGCAATTCCGAATCTATCCCGTCGAAGTGCTTCACCCGCCGTCCGGCGGGGATTCAGATTTGGCCTGGATCGCCTCCCGCGAAGATCCCGACCGGGACATGCGACGCAAGCTGATGGGACTGCGCCCGGCATACGACGCCTTGGCGCGCGAATTGAAGTACGACGACGGCAAACCAAATTGGACTCTTTCACGCAGCGACGCGCTCGCCGGCGATCGGGAGCGATTTCCGGAACTCAGTTATGAGGGAACGGGCGGTGTCGTCGACGGCCGCCTACCGTTCACGTTCGCGACAAGCGAAGCTGTTGTACCGGGGCAGCTTCTTTTTCTTCGTCCTCGAAGAGATGGTGGATTTGAACGCGCAATTCGCCGCCGCCTTCAAAATATTGTGGCGGCCCGGACGAATATTGAACTCTTGAGAGCGATTGACGATCCGGCGCAGGTCGCGCTGGACGAAGTATTACGTGATATTGCGACCCCGAATGCGGTGCCGCCGGACGAGATGGACGGTTCGAAAAAGGTGGCATGGGACGCAATCGTATCAGGCAAGTCCATCAATGTCGTTGTTGGCCCTCCTGGCGTCGGCAAGACGTTCCTAATTTCGAATCTTGTCAAAAGCATTCTGGACAAAACACCGGACGCAAGGCTTCTAGTGTCGGCGCAAAACCACGAGACCTTGATTCAAATGGAGGACGAACTCAAGGCGACACTGGCGAGCGGCACGAAGATCGTCGTTCGTGTCGAGCGGACACGATCGACCGATGAAGTCAGCTCCTTGCGTGCGAGCTCCGTTGATCTTCTTAGGTCCGTTTCGACGGTCGACCACGCCGCTGAAAGCATGATGGTCAACCAACGCTATCAAATCAAGCAGGCGCTCCGGCCCGTTGATGCGTCGGAAGCGACGGTTGCGGAACGCGTATTTCGCGATACCGACAATCTGCTGCTGCGCTCTTCCGATGTCACGCTTGCCACGACATCGTCGCACATCATCGAGGAGATGATTGCCGATGGCGATCAATTCGACTGGGTCATCGTCGAAGAAGCGGCCCGCGCCAACGGTGCGGAACTGATCGGCGCGCTATTGCTGGGCAACAGAAGAATCATGGTTGGCGATCACAACCAACTCTCTCCATTCGATGCCGCCCAGCGGCAACAATTCTACGATCCCGAGCGCGCAGTTGATCTGCTGCGGGACGCGAAGGAGCGGCTTGAAACCATCTCCGATCTACCGCCGGAAGTTACTGAGGCGCTTGATACAGTTAAGTCGAGCGAACATCTGATGAGGGAGGCTCTCGCAACAGCGGCGCGTCTTGAAGAACCGTTTCGATCAATAGCTGAGCGCGAAATTGAGCGCGAAAAGGACACGGGGCGTCCGAGCACGATCGTCAACACGCTGCTGGAACAGAGCCGCATGCACCCCGCCATCGGCGATCTCGTCTCGAATACTTTTTATGACAGAAAGCTCGCTCCCTCCGACCGCGTCAAGCGTCGCACGCTAACGGTCACGTCCACGGTCGCGTACCTCACCTCTCCAATCGTTCTTCTCGATTTTCCGCCCCTCAGCATGTCAAAACGGCGACATTTCGAACACAAAGTGGAGCGATCATTCCGCAACGAGCTTGAGGCGCAGGCCTTGATAGCGGCCTTGAAAGGGTTGCGGCCGATAGTTGGCGCGGACGGCCGCCGACCGACCCTCGTGATCATCTCGCCCTACGCGGCGCAGGTGAGATGGTTCAAGCGCTTACTGCGCGGCCAAGTCAGGAAAGACAAGACCTTGTTCGGCTTCGCGAGCCCGCGCAGTAATGGTGAGTTCGTCTTTACCAGCGATAGCTTCCAAGGTGGCGAAGCCGATGTCGTGGCCGCCAGCCTTACGCGCAACAATGTCATGGTGGGATCGCGCGCGCTCGGATTCGTCAAAAGCCCACAGCGCATGAATGTGCTGCTCAGCCGCGCCAAGCAAAAGCTGATTCTTGCCACAAGCCAGCGCTTCATTCGCGAAGTGGTCGAAGGAATCGATCCGGATGCAAAAAAGGACGATCTTGAATTCCTACGAAAGATGCTGAAGGAGCTCGCGACCCTCGCCGGGACCGATTACGAGCTCGTCAGGAAGGATGCTCCTAGCATTAAGGTGAAAGGCGCATCCATCGTCGCGATCGACGAGAACGGGAGGCTTCCGGCGTGAAAATCTACCTTCCCGCTTGGCACTATCGCGCGCGCGCCATCGTTCAACGCACATGGGGATGGAGTCCAATCGAAGAAATGATCCTGCTCGCGCTCGATCGCACCCCAGAAACGATCGAAGAGGTGGCAACGTCGCTCGGGATTCCAAGCCAGGTCGCGGGCTCGACCATCGCGCGGTTGATGCAGTTCGGCCTGGTCGAGCTTCGCCTGGCTCCTGTCCCTCAATTGGCGACAAGCGGCGTCGGTCAAGACTTCATCCGGTTGGGTGGCGCCTTGCCGGAGCGAACTGAAGATCGGGAGATTCACATCAGTCTAGTGCTGGAGAAGGTCGGACACTCGGTCTTTCGCAACCGCGACGTCGAGACCGCTCCACTCTATCGGATGACCCATACAGATCACAAGGTCAACTTTCCTCCGGGCCCAGATGAGACCGATGACACAATGGCGGTCCGCGTAACGCAGCTCGTCGCCGGCATGCTCCGTCCCGGCGAATGGCTGCGCGGCGTTCAAACGATCAACTCCGTTCTCGAAAGAAAATATCTCGCGATCGAACTGAACGACGTCAAGAACGGATTGCTCCCTGAGGGGGCCAGCCAGGACTTGATCGGCGCTCTTCAAGCAACAATCAGGACTGGTATTCTGCCGGAAGCTAGCGATCCGCAGCCAAGCCGGTCAGTGACCGTCGATACGATGATTGGCACCGATCAATTGATCGTCGGCGGCGAACAGCATCTCGAATGCTTCGAACGCATCGTGGGTCAGGCCGAGGAAGACGTTTTCGTACTTTCGACTTTTGTGACGCCTCACGGCGAAAAATACACGGAGCAACATGAACGCATTCGAAAAGCTCTTGAACAGGCTGCGCAGCGTGGCGTGCGCTGCCACTTGTTCTACGGTACTGCGCTAGACACCGACAGAAAGAACGCGATCGCGATGCAGGAGCTCAATATGCGGCTCTCGTCGGTCCGTCGCGCGCGTGGCTTTGTGTTCACGCAGCGCGATTCTGTTCGAAGCCATGTGAAATGCCTTGCCGCGGATGACGGCCACGGCGGCGCTGTCGTCGTGCTCGGCTCCTCCAATTGGCTGTCGTCGCCCTTTTCTGCCTTGGAGGTGTCTGTCGAGCTGACAGAGAACCGCGCGGCCGCGGCGGGCCTGGATCTTTTGCGTTCTATCGTGTCACCTCTTTCAAGCGCCAGCCGTTCGATTGAGACGCTCCAATTCATAGCATCGGATTTAAGGCGCTCGCGGAGCGCCTTAACATCTAGCGCCGATGCTGGAGGGAGTATTCCAGTTCGGATGAGCATTCTCCAGGCTGACGATCATGAGCGATTGATTCGGAGGGTTGCTCACGAAGCCGAAGAGCGATTTGTCTGCTGTACCAACAAGGTCGGAGCTCCCATGGTGCCGGCGATCTTTAACCCCGCCGAAATCGCAGGACGCCGACTCGACGACGTCCGTGTTTACTACTCGCGCCAGACCGGGCCGATCAAACGGCGGCACGTCAAGGCCCACCGCGAACGGCTACATGGTGTAGTCGATCTGATCGCCGTGGAGGATCCGCAAGTCCATGCAAAGTTTCTTTTGTGGGACAGAGATCACGTCGTGGTGAGCACGATGAATTGGGGCTCTCAGTCGGGTTCACCGGATAATCCTCTCGACGAGATCGGCCTCCATTTGGAAGGGCCTGGCATAGCCGAGTTCCTCCTAATGAAGTTCGAGAGTCAACTCGACGATTAGTATCTGACACGTATTTTGGGCTGCGTCCAAATTGTCAACGCGCTGCGCGCCAATTGCGCTGAAATTGCTGAGTTCTTTGTTCAAGGTGGAAAGAGAACCTTTCGCCATCTATCATCAGGCGCAGCCAAAACGCCTGATAAATACAAAGCAGACCGAGCTCGCCGATTTTCCTACAGACTACGACGAAGATCGGTATGACCCCCAAAAATCTGCCGTCGTGAAAGCCACGCCGTCATAACGCAACCCGTTTGCAGTGCTTAGCCGGGTGGGCAGCCCCGATCGGGAGCGTCCAAAAGACCGCCTCACGAATTTTACCGTGGCGTTCTAGTCGTGACCCACCGAATGACGCCATCCGTCATGTAAACCACGGCGCCCCGAGGTGCTCCTGTGGCACGAAGATAGTCGCTCAGCTGAGCGGCATGATCGCGCCTATCCTGCTCGCTGGGCGCGACATCGCTCTTCCAATCCAGGACAACGGCAGGCTGACCATCTTGAACAGCGATGGCATCTATCCGCCCAGCCAGCGCAGTCGCCGCGGGTGAAGCCGAGAGCATCGCATAAATTGGCCACTCCGGAGCGAGGCTTGGCCTGAGTGCGGCGATTTCGGGCAGTGCAAGGGTGCGCGCGACGGTCACCGCTATTTCCTCTGGGTCCGGAAGCTTCGCTCCGTTGTCAGCATCAATTATAAGCTGCGTCATCAGCACTCGCGCACGTGCAGCGACGACCGGCATCTCCTCGGCCAGTTCGCCGGTAAGCATCTCCTCCATCAGCTTGTGGAGAATAAGGCCCCGCACGCGGCCGGCGCCGACCGGCAATTCGGTTTCTGGGGCTTCGCCAGGCTCCATCGCGATCGCCTCACCTCTTGGCGCTCGATCAGGATCGTGATCGCTTGGCCGCAGCCACTGGAGCGGCATCGCCGCGGCGGCGATCGCGGCACGCTCTGCCCCGAACAGCTCCGGCGTCTGCGTATTCGGAGGCGCGACGTCGGTCACGCGGGCGACCGGCGTCAAGTGCGACAGGACAAGCTGCGGCAAGTCCCGATGCGCAAGATCAACGATCCGTGCCCAGGACCGCTGCTCAGCCTGAGGCAATTCCGGAACGATCAGAAGTTCGCGGGCGCGCGTGCAGGCGACATACCAGAGGCGCTCCCGCTCGCGGGCCAAGCTATCGTCTTCAGACTCGAGTGCGCGAAGCAGTTCCGGCGGAACCACGTCGCCAATCAGCCAATGCAGTGTTTCGTCGTCGGCGCGGTAGACGAATGCCTCGCGCGAGCGCAGCAAGGTGCCGGTGTTGATCGGAATTACCACCGGCCATTCGAGACCCTTAGCGCTGTGGATCGTGATGATTTCGATCGCATCGCCTTCCGCATCAACTCGTCCCTCATTGTGGGGCACGCCGTCGCGCCATTCCCGGGCGAGATCCCGAACGAACTTCCTGAGGCCTCGCACACCGTAAGGCCGCGCACGTTCCAGGAACGCTTCGAGATTGGCGGCCGCGCGCGCACTACGATCACCCTCGCGCGCGGCGAGGGTTGCACGGACCGCGAGGCGTTCGATCGCTTCGGCCAAGAGCAGCGCAGGCGTGGTCGCCCGCACGCGTTTTCTGAGGTCTTGTAGGATCGCGAGCGTGCGACGTGCCAGAGGATGGGCGACATGATCGACATCGGTCAGCACCGAGAAGCGCTGGGGCGCTTCGGCGCGATCGAGATGCGGCGGAAGACCCACGGTGATGTCGAGTAGCTCCTCCTCAGTAAGCCCGACCAGTGGGCCACGCAGCAGCGCGCCGAAGGCCAATGTGTCGCCAGCGTCGGCGAGTACGCGAGCTAGCGCGAGCAGGTCCTGCACTTCTTGCCGGCGGAACAAACTCTTGCCGGCCTGCGAGGCGATCGGCAGCCCGCGCTGCTCGAGCGCGCGCTCATAACGCCAAAGCTCGGCGCCAGTTGGCGCAAGCAGGGCGATGCCGCCGGCAGTGAGCGGTACGATTGCGCCGTCCTCGTCGCGGATAGGGAGATTGCCGATAAGGCGGGTGCAGAGATCGGCAACGGCTTCGGCCTCCGCGTCGCGGATTTGAGCGGGCCGAGAATCAGGCGGCACATCCACTGTGATTCGCGCCGCGCAGGGCAGATCATGATCGGGGTCGCCGAGCGTCGACGTGAGCGGCACGTAACCGGGCTGGCCTTCTCCCGACAACGGGCGCGCGAAGCAGCGGTTGATGTGCCTAAGGATGTCGGGACGCGAACGAAAATTGGCGGTGACCTGAACGATATTTTCCGGCAATTGCCGCTCAACAGCGGCGCGCGCCTGCGAGTATGAGCCGATATCGGCGCCTCGGAAGCGATAGATTGCCTGCTTCGGGTCACCGACCATGAATAAAGCCCCGGCACGCAGCACGCTGTCCTGCCAGCGTCCGGCGCGATCCTTCCCCGCGATCCCGAAGAGGATCTCTGTCTGAACAGGGTCGGTGTCCTGAAATTCGTCGACGAAGATGTGGCGATAGCGTTCTCCAAGCGCGCGGCGCACGTCGTCATGCTGGCGCACCAGCGCACGCGCCTTCTCGAGCAAGTCGTCGAAGTCCAAGACTGCAGCGGCCCGTTTGAAGGCGGCGTAGTCATCGAGTACTTCGTCGAGCTCGGCCGCAAGCTGGGCGACAAGCGCGGTCGCGAACCGACCAAGAACGGTCCGGTAGCAGCGATTGACCCGCTCAAAGCATGCGGTCGCCTCTTCATTGAGGAGCGCGCCTCGCTCTTTGCCCGCGACACGCTCCCAAGCTGATTTCCGTCTCGGCGTGAGAAGATCGAAACTGTGTCGGCGCATGCACGCGAGCTGTGGCGGATGGGCGAGACGCCAGAGCGTGGCAAAATCCGGTGGAGGGTCGAAACTACCGGCGTAGAAGTTGGCGAGCGTCTCAAGCTCTCCGACCAATTCTAGGGTCTTGGGCTCGACCGGCTGCGACGAAATCCAGCGTCGGAAGTCCGCGACGGCGTCGACCAGGTCGATGTCGGGCCGACCGCCGAGCTCGGCGGGCAGAGCGCGTGCGCCGCGATATCTGAGACGGAAGCGTGCGAGTTCCTGAAGAGTATCGACGATGCGACGCGGATCATCGCGCGAGAGTGTCGCGATGGCATCGCCTGGCCGCTCGGGCGCATTCAATCGCCGTTTCAGCCACTGCTCGAAGACGGAATCGAAGGCCGCCGCCGCCTGAACGGCGTCAAGAATGCGCGCGCCCGGATCAATGTCGGCCTCAACCGCATAGCTGGAGATGATCGTCTGGCAAAATGCGTGAATGGTGGCGGTTGTCAGTTCGTCGAGCTTCGCCGCTGCACCGGAAAGTGCGCGTCGTTGGTCCACGTTTAGTCCGTTGGGCAGAGCAAGCCGCAAAGGTTGAGGCACACGTCCCGCAAGCAGCTCCTCGACATAGCGTTGCACGCGCGTCGCCAGCCCGCTCGCGGCAAGCTCTGTGAAAGTGATCGCGGCGATCGCGCCGGGCTCGGTGCCACGCGCGAGCAGCATGGTCAGGCGTCCGGCCATTAGCGCCGTTTTGCCGGTGCCGGCGGCGGCCTCGACGAGCAACGTGGCGTCGAGATCAGTCAGGATGCGAAGCCGTGCGGGATCGTCGGCGAGTGTCATCGGCAGCCCCACACTCGTGCAAACCCTCCGAAAGCGCGCATGAACGCGCCGTTCTTGAGCTGAAGATAGGCTGCTGGCGACGACGGCAGGGCTATGCGGAAGTCATTGTGCTCTTCCTGAGCGTCGGGGCCAGGCAGGGCATGGCCACCGCGCAGGAGGGTGATGGCCGCCGTGACATGCCCGCCGAGTTCGGCGATCGCCTGGTCGACGTCCGGTAGGCGATAGGGCCTCGGCTCTTTGTTGCCGAGAAAGACGAGGCGCGCGATCACGCGCGGATTGTCGGGGAGCAACTGACTGGCCGCGACCGAATAGATGACGCGCTGAAGCTCCGCACCGCGGCCAAGCACGATCTCCTCCGCTCGGCGCGGTTCTACGCCGGTCTTATAGTCCGACACGCGCACGCCGCGACGGTCGCCGGTGAGATCGAGCCGATCGATATTGCCTCGGATGCGCACCTGGGTACCGGGAATCGTAACAAGGGAATCGGGGCGCCAGGGTAGATCGTGTGCCATCGCACCATCGCCAGCTTGACTGAAAGCAAGCTCCGTCCAGCTTCGCGTACCGGGTTGGAACGTCTCGTCAAGCGTCAGTGCCTTGAGGGCGAGCTGAGCTGCGGCAGCGAGCGTGTGTTTCCAGAGCAACGCGGGCGGCGCCGATCGCTTGAGTGGCCAATGCGTGCGGACCGTCTCCGTCGAGGTCGCGAGCGCAGCTTCGATTTCCTCCCGGGACGCACGCGCATAGCCCGGCACAGGTTCGAGCGCATCAACCGTGCGCTTCAGCAACTCATGGACCAGCTCACCATAAGAGCGTGCGTCCAGCGTGAGGGGCTGATCGTCTTCTGGGACCGCGCGCCAGCCCAGCGCGTAGCGCCAGACGAAGGCGAGCGGATCGCGCAACATCAGCCGCAAGGAGGTGGCGGACTGGACATCACCGATTGCGCGGACGATTTGGGGATGGTCTGCGCGAACCTGGCCATCGTGGGCGGTGACGATCGGGCGCCGCCAGTTGCGCCAGCAGAGATTGGCTGCGGTGAGCGCCGGCGATGTCGCCGCTTCGTCCGGCCGTGCAAGAAGACGATCGGCCTCGCTGAATGCATGCTGCGGAATGCGCGCCCGCTTCAGGATCTGCAAAGATGCGCTCTGCGGGATCAGCGGGCTGGCGGACAACTGCCCACCTTGAGCGTTACGCCGGCTTCGCGAGAGAACGCAGCCGCGCGCCGCCTGACTGGTGATGACGGCAAAGGCGCGTCGATCTTGCTCGGCGACGGGATCAGGGTCAAGCACAGAGCGCGGCAGGATGTGGGCCGGTATCAGTGGGTCCTCGGCCGTGCGGCGCGGCCAAGAGCGCGATGTCATGCCGAGCAGGCGCACCCAGGGACGCGGCGCACCTGCAAGGTGGCTCGCCGGGCACCAGACAGCGCTCGCGCCTGGATCGCGTCCATCGGGCAGCCGCAAGTCCTCTAGTGAGAATTCGAGCCCTTCGGCCGGCGCGCGTCGAAGCGCCTCGGTCCAGAGCGCACGGGCCGCTGTGCCCAATAGCATCGCGCCGGCCTGCGCAGCCGCCTCGGGGCCACTCGCAAGCAGCCGCAGAATGGGCATCACGACCGGTCTTGGATCGCCTGCGTCGGCGCGGCGGCCGGTCGCCTCGTCAAGCGCGCGCTGCCACTGATCAATCTCGAACAGCGCCGCACCAGGCTGGAGGCCGAGCGACCAGTCCGCAGGCAAGTCGGCCAAGGCACGGCTTCGACCCGCGGCATGGCCGAACAGTCGCCGGAGGCGATCCTGGCCAAGCCCGTTGAGCAGGACGTCGGCAAGTGCGGCGCACGCTTGTCCCTCGCGCGATGCGAGGACCGGCACGCCGTGCGAGAAATGGAGTGGGAGATCCGCGTCCGCGACGAGAACCAGGAAGTGCTCGTCCCAGTCCTCGGTGGCCGTGGCACAGATCGCGATCTCATCGGGTCGCGCGCGGCCAGAGGCAATGAGTTCACGCATCCAACGTAGCGCTTCGACTGCTTCGGCGCGCGGGTTCGCGCAGGAAACTAAGGATATGTCCGCAGCCATCTCGCGGTCGCTGGTAATTAACTGGCCCGGAAACCAGTTCGCATCGGAGGTTCCAGGATTGCGCCAAGCGAGTGGGACCGTCTTCGCGAGCGTCGCAAGAAGCGGACGCCAGACCGATGCAATCTCACTGAGCTGATCGATATCGATTGACCCGAGCGCTGCAGCCGCATGGGCCGCGTGCGCAATTGCGGCATCGCGCAAGTCGCGCGGTGTCAGAACCCCTGCTGGGAGGTTGGCGCGAACGCGGCGCTCGACCTCCGCAAGCTCGGCAAGCCGAGCATTGTGGCTAGCGAGCCCCTCAAGATCGAGGTCGGCTTGCCAAACCTTTGCGAGCGTGCGGGCGATTGACCGTGTCGTGCCCGGAAGCTGACGGATACCTTCGAGCTCCGTCAAGCCGCCGGCGGCGAGTGCAGCGCGAATGGCTGGGTCGAGGTCCTGGGATCGCGCCGGTCGGTTAAAGCCTCCGGCGAGACGTGCAGCAAGCAGTGGAAGTGTGAAAATCTGCAGCCCAGAATCCGCTCGCTGTGCGGCAGCGATCCGCGCTGTACGGAATGCAAGCGGCCCTTCGACAACTATCGATCGTCGACTCATTTCCCCTCAGCCGCGACGCTATCATCGCCATGTTCGAAAGTTGCCGGCGTAATGCGAACCTGAGCCGCTCGCCCCTCCTCATGGAACCACAAATCTCTAATTCTCGCGTCATCGCTTGCAGGCAAAGGATTTGCGTCGCGCACGCGAAAGGTCGTGGGAAGGTTCACGGAGGTGCCGAAGACCAGCGCATGCTGCTTCGGAAGCGACGGGAGCCGCTTCAGGACCGCCTCGGAGATGAACGGGGTCATCTGCCGTATATGAGCAAGGTCGTCGGGATTCTGGATTCGATGGATGACGAAATTCGAGCACTGCGAAAGAATGGTCTTCGAGAGTTCACTGGGCCTCTGCGAAGCGGCGAGAATGAACAGCCCGTACTTTCGCCCTTCCTTGGCAATCCGCTCGTAAACTCTGCTGGCGTCTATGGCATAGCGGGATGGCTTCTCCGCGATGTATCGATGCGCTTCCTCAAGAAGCAGATGGATCGGAAACCGATTGCGTGGATCTGCTTGTCGGAGCAGCCGAAAGGCCATTCTAGCGAGCACTGACGCTACGAGCTCGACAACCTCATCCTCCACCGCATTCATGTCGATGATGACGATCTGGTTGCGTTTGACCCAACCCGCTCCGTCGCGTGCCAAACCGAGGAGCTGCTCAAGGAAGTTTTCGAGCGACGGCCCAGCTTGGCTTCCTTGAAGGTCGTAGCGCAGGAACGCATATTCAGGTCGCTCCTCGAGCGACTTAAAACGCGTCAGCATCTGCGAGCAGTAATCTCGGATCTGACGGTTACCGTGAGCCTCCTCGTATAGGATCGCCAGATCGAGCGCCTCTCCCAACGCGGAAAACTCAAAGGGAAGGTTGGCATATGCCGGGAATTTCAAACCTTCGATGATAAATCCGCCGCCATTGGCGTTTCCCAACAAATAGGTTGTTAAACCGGCAGGGTTGGCCATCTGGCCGAAGCCGATTTTGATGAATGGCGCGATCTTTTGATTGTTGATCTCCGGCGTGTTGAATCTTTGCAGCAGACCGACCATGCGATCGTGTTTTGACGGACTGCCTGTGTCGTCACGAAGAATTTGGCTCAGGCAGGTTGCCAGAATGTGGTTCTTGATCCCCTTCAGCTCCGCCGCGCTGCCCGCTGAGAACAATGTTGCCAGCCCGAGCGCCATGCGCAGTATCGGTAGTTGGGTGCGCTCGCTGGCCTGCAGAAGCAGCTCCCACTCTGACTGCTCCAGAAACCAATGGGGCAGACGAAAACGCTCCGTGCGTGCGGTGCCGTCCAGAATGACATGGTCCACGCCGATCTGCTTGCGCTTTGCGAGCGGCGACAGCGCCTTCGCATATTCTCCATTGACGTCGAATACGACGAACGTGGCACCGCGAGCATGGTGTTCTTCCGCCTTTTCGAACAAGGATTGGAGGACCGATGCGACCGTGCAGGACTTCCCGCTCCCTGTGTTTCCCAGGACGGCAGTGTGTCCGCCGAAGAAATCATCGATCCTGACCTTAACGTCGTAACCCTCGAATATGACGGACCGGCCGATCGTCAATGCGCGATAGCGGGTGGCATCAGGTGGCGTGGGTGGAACATTGTCGATCGGGGGTGTAGGCTCCGAAGGATGATCGGTTTCGAAGACTCGATCCAGTTCAGCGTCCAGCGCATACAGTGCGTCGCCGTAGAGTGACGGGAACACGGAGACGCCGAAGCGAAACCTTTCGCGCCGATCTTGAGGCAGCATCCCGACGGGAACGACATCGAGGTACTTCGCCGAAGAAGCCTTATCCAGCTCCCCTTCACTGCGACTAACATGACCAACGTCGCGCTCACGCAGGCCGACGACCTCGACAACCACGTACTCGGTTTGCACCGCGACCATCAGGAACGATCCGAGCCTGGCGACATAGTGAACGTCGTCGAATCCGACGACGGTGAAGTTGTCGGTGCCCGCATGCATCTCGATCACGAAACGGTCGGCCGCGACCGAGACCACCTTGCCGATTGCGCGCTTCCGATCGTCACGACTCATCGTCATCCTCCCCCTTCTGGGGAGCCGCGGCCTCCTTCTTCGGGGCCATCGCCTCGATCACCTTCCGAACGGCGTCATCAATGCGCTCGCTCGGGCGTTGCGGCATGAACTCTTCGATAATGGTGTCGAAGTAATGGGCTTTGCGTCCGGCGCTGCGTCCGGCACCCCCAATGATCCAAATTCGTGGATCATTTAGCGCGCGAAGCTTCGCAATCTCCCCGTCCAAATCTGGATCTACAAAGATCACGAGCCGGAACGTGGGAATCGTCAGGGCCTGATAGATGATATTGTTGATGTGCTCGTCGCCGAAGGCATACCCCATCGTAAATAGCACGCTCTGTTCGCGAACAATGCGTGACTGGAATTCCCGAAACAGATCGGCATAGGGAGACCCAAGGCTCGAATTCTGCTTGGCAGGCGTCGGATAGATCATCACCTTGCCCGGTTCTTTGGAGACGGCCGTTTCTCGGATCGGGAAAAGTCCGTGATCGTCCTCTGTCCAACTAATGGACCCATGAATCTTACACAGATAGACAAAGCCATCGACCGCAGACCACTTGCGGCTGGTGACATCGAGCTGTTCAGCGAGGGCGTACCGAAACGTCGCTGGATTGAACCGCCGTTCGACAACGCCGGAGAAGCCGTTCGTGTATGGCAGGCCGAGCCTATCCATTGCGGTCTCGTTGAAGAGATCGTAGTTCGTGGTGAACACCCAAGGACGCGGAAGAGATCGGTCGCGCAGCACAAGCTTGCGATAGAAGGATTCATAAAGGCCAACGACGGTATGGTCGCCATTCGCGAAGGCGCCGTTCGTGCATTTGGCCCAAAGAAATGTTTGAACCTTCTTGATGATCGATTCGACAGTCTTGAGTCTTGTGGCGGCATCACTCAGCGAACTGCGCACTAAGACGAAGCGCAGGCTGAAAAGAAGCTCCATCAGCCGCTCTAGGTTGCGCGCATACTCCGCGGCACCGAGGTCGATTCCAAACTGCTTCAACAGAGCATCACGTTCGTCGGCTGTCGGGAACGATTGATCCCCTTCCTTCGGTGCCGCCGTGAATTCCTTCGCGAGGGGCGCCATCGTTGGGATGCCGACCTCCTTGTCATTAGCCCACGACGAAGAACAGCCAGCTCCCAGGAGGAACGCCACATTTTTGGCATTCAGTGACTCAGCCAACGCCTTTCTGACAATATCCGCCCCATCAGGCCAATCATAATCAGCCTTCTCACCCTCGACGCCGCGAATAAACTTGAATGTGAGCTTCGATGGCTCCGTCTTGTCTGCATCCGCCACCGCATTCCCCCCAAATCTCTATTTCGCCGCCTCGTTTGCCCGGCGCGCGACATCTGCACTCCGCGCCATGAGGACCTCGAAGGTTTCAGCATCTTCCAACAGCAGACCGTCCTCGACCATGCGACCATAATCTTCTTCCAGCGCCTTCGCGGCATCACCGCCAGGCACGAGCTGCAAACCGCCATTCACGGCAGCCGCATAATCGATCGGACTTCGATCGGCCGCCCTCTCAACGAAGAACATGCCCTTGTGGCGCGCGACCGCGTTCGCCAGCTCCCTATCGGCGAAAGCCGCATCCGCCAGGCCGGCGTCATCCAGACGCGCTATGTCATGCCAGTGGCGTGCGAAGCGATCACCGCGCAGCCGCTGCTGGAGGCAGAAGACGTGGACAGCCGTCGCCTTCTCCCAGAAGGTCCGCTCGGCGTGCATCACGCGCGGCCGCGCTGTTGGGAACGTTACGCCTTCAACCAGGCCGGATGCATCGCATTTGATGTCGCGGAGGCTCGCCGGCTCGCCCGTTGATCGCGCCCCGAACTCCAGCATCACACTCGGTGCGACGTAGCCCGAGCCAGCGGTGGTCGCCTCGTAGTCGACAAACAGCTTCTCGCCTTCCACGCGGACGGCAGCCGCCAACGTCGCGGCAGCCAACGCGTCCGCGACGACCGGCTGCGCGGTGCCCGCCACCCAATCCGGCAAGCGCTTGCGCACCTCGCTCGACCAGCGCTTCTCCTCGCTACGTGTTTTCGGCAACGCCTCGCCGTTGCCGTCCACCAGGTCGGGCGCGATCGCCCGGATGTCGTAGGTCAGGTCGACGTCCTCGGAAAACCGCCGGATGACCCCATAGGCCTTCGACAGTGACGTGCCGCCCTTGAACACCAGATGCTCGCCGAGCGCCGACCCGTAGAGCGTGGCGAGCGCCCAAACCACCCACACATCCTTCTCGAGAAGGTGCGCCGGTCGTCCCGACTGATCGGCCGCGACGCTTAGCGCCTCGCGGCGGTCAGCGACCGGAAGGTGGAGAAAGGCGTCAGCCATGCGCCGCCTTTCCTACGCTGCGCGCGAGCCAGGTCGGAAGCTGCGGCGCTGCCGCGACCAGTTCGCTGAAAGTGGACGGCGAGAGCTTCCGCTTCAACGTTTTCAAGGCGGCTTCCGCTTTCTCCGGCCCAAGCCAGGCCAACGCCCGCACCGCCTCGCCAGCCGGCTTATGAGCCAGGGCGAGTTGCCAGCGCGGAGCATGACGAAGTTCGACAACCTGTTTGCCGAGATTCATCGTTCGGCTGCGGCCGGAGGTTAGATAGACCGACCGAACCGGCACCTGGGTCGTCAGGCCGAGAGTGTTGGCCGCCGCCGCCCCGCTCGGGACGATGACTTCGCCGCGCTGGTTGGCGAGCGCCTCGACCGCTTGCTGGACGGAGGGGGCCCTCGTTCCGAACCGGCTCGTGATGGGACGGAGATAGACGCCGCGACCGGCCCGGATCAGTTGGCCCCGCTCAGTCAGACGCGACAAAGCCTGATCCACCGCGGCGCGATTACCGAGGTGAAGCAAGCTCTTAGCCGCCACGGGCGTACCTTCCGGCAACCCTTCGGCATGCGCGAGAATCTGTTCGGTTAACCGTTGCATGGCCGTTCTCCTGTCAGAAATATACGCGGTTTTCTGACAGTTTTCAAGCCAGCGGACTTGCTGGGGAGCCGTCTATTTCGGCTAGATCAAGGGCGAACCCCTGTCGAGTAGACCATCCAGGAAATCCTCCCGCGAGCTGATCGGCCCCGCGAGCGTCGCAAGGATCAACGCCTCGACGATCTGGCGGGCCAACGACCGCGCCATCACCCGCTCTTTCGTCGAGATGGCGGTCATGGCTCGGCCGTGCAGGAATGCGCTTCGCACGTTGAAGAGCTGCTCATACTGATCGGCGAAGCGTCGATCGCCCAGCAGGCCGGCCACCCGTCCCCGAATTCTATTCGTGGCGCGCATCCCTTTGTGGCGGTCAGGCGCGATGCGAAAATTCTTCTGATAGTCCGCGCGCAAGCCGAGCGCCGCCTCGATCGTCGTGATGTGCGCAAGGAATTCATCCACGCCCTCGGCCAGGAACGCGCGGACGAGGAAGTGAGGGATCGGCGTCTCAAACAAAACCGATTGCTTCGCCTGCTCGACGGTCGTCCATCGGCTCTGGTCCCACACCGTCAGCTCGGTCTTTGCATCCTCTTCTAGGTGCAGCTCGACCGGGCGCTCTTCCTCGTATGTCCCGCCATAGCCATCGTCGTAGACCCGGTCCTCCCAGCTCAACGTGTCGGGGGACGGCGGCGAACTGGGACGAACGAAGATGTCGCTGTCGATCGTGTAGACCCATGGCACACGGAAGCCCCGCCAATCGACTTCCTGCATGGTCGACCAGCTCTCCCAGGGGGCCAGCAGGAGGAAGAACAGCGCTTCTTCCAAGGCAGTCGGGAACCGCCCTTGATGCGGTTCGACCCGCCCCAGATCTAGGCTCAGGTCCATGAACAGGACCGGGACCGCGCGTTCCTCCGGCTCCTGCTCGAGCACCACGACCTCCTCAACGATCAGCCAGTGGAATTCGGCGAAGCGCTCGGCATCGAAGTCCTGACGCGGATAAAGCCGCCTCAGCCGGCGCGCATCGATCACGCCGCGCAGCTCGTCGGCGCTCAACCGGCACACCCTGGCCGGACCGAATGCGTGCGGCGGCAGGTCGGCGGCAAGATCGAGCGGCGCAAGGTGAATGCGCCTGGCCCGGGTAGCGCGCAGCGCCGCGTCCAATCCCTTCGCCGCTTCCTCCACAGGCATGGCAAGATGGGCCGTGTCCTTCTGCAGGTGACATGGAAGGCCCAACGCCCGCAATGCCGTCGAGAGCGCGAAGTTCGGCCCCTTCTTGCCGGCGTTTGGGTAGTCGTCGCGGCAGATCTCACGCAGCCGCATGAAGGCCGGGTGCGCAAGAATATTGTCGGGCCCGGGCGGTCGTATGCGCCACAGGTCCGTCATCGCCATCAGCATCGCCATTCTCGGACCCGTCTCGCTCATCAGGAGATCCGGAGCCGCCGCAAAAGCTTGCCGAGGACCGCCTCGTACTCCTCGGGCTTGGAGAAATCGGCGTAGAGCTTGCCTTTCAAGAACTCTGGCAGCTCACATTCCTCGTAGAGCAGCGGCAGCACGACCACCTCGCCGCTCGCGATCTCGCGGTTCATCGCCACGTCGAGCTCCTTCTTCACCCAAGGAGCGCCGATCGACTTTTTCGACAGGACGACGGCGATGTAGCGGCTGAGCTTCATCCCCTCTTCGATCTTGGCGATCAGCGAGTCCCCGATGTCGATTTCGGCCTCGTCCAGCCACACATGCTCTACGCCATGAGCGAGCAGATCCTTGCGAAGCTGGCGCACGAAGGGTTTGTCGACGCCAGTATGGCTCAGGAAGATGCCGTGATACTTCTCATGCGCCGGATCGGCCTTCTCCAACGCGAGGCTGTCGCGAACGAGCTGGTTCTGGGCTTCCTGCGACGTCGGCGGCGTCAGCAGCCAGCCCGTCGGGGTGCCGAGCATCAGCTGACCGCCGAGGCTGTAGCCCTCCGGCGTCGCGGCGATCGACCCATAGCCTTCGCCGGGATCGGATAGGCACAGCGTCCAGCCGCCGGTCCGCGACAGAACCTCGAAATAGCGCGCGAAGGGGCTGTCGAGATCGACCGGCCCCATCCTGCGCCCCTTCTTAATGAGAAGCTCCGAACGCTTTACGAAACTCGCCACTTTCGGCGCCACATATCCAAGATGGGTTTCGCGATAGCCGAAGAAGTTCACCCGCTTCGGCTCGGACAGGCACCAAACGACCGTCGCGCCACCCGCAATCGCGGCCTCCATCTCCTTGCGTCGGTCCTCGCCATCGAAGGCGGAGTCGAGGTCGTAGCGGTCATTCTGCCCCTTCAGCTTGCCCAGCTCGTAAAGTTCGTTCGAAAACTCTCCGGCCTTACCGAACAGAAAATGCGTGTAGCTCTCCGGATTGATGATGATCGTGTCGTATTCGTAGAGCGGATAGGCCGCCCGCTCTCGATCGACATCGGGCTGGCAGAGCCCGAGATTTTCGATCTCCACGCCATCGATCTTGTCGCCGGTGTAAGTCAGCCCGACAGTCAGCACCCGTTTCACGTGTCGTTCCTTTCCGCCGCCTGCTTGGCCGCCTCTCTAGCTTTCACTTCCAAAACCTCGCCGCGGCTGCCGACGAGCGCGATCTCGATGCCGGCCAAGGCGCACCGCGGCGCGAGCCGCTCGGCCAGGCGCAAGGTGCCGTCCGTCAGCGGAACCACGGCCACCTGACGCCCCTGCGATGGCGTGGCCATCAGCAGGCCTACGGTCTCGCAAAGACCCCGGTAGAGCCGCGACAACTGGCCTGGATGCCGCGCGTTGATAATGCCGCCCTTGCATTCGGCCGAGATGACGTGGTCGCCGATATTCGCGACGACATCACCGAGCCCGGACTTCGGGTTGACGGTGATCGTCTGGCCCGCCGGATTTCGATAGACTCCGCCATAGGCGGTGCTACCGACGCCGGAGACCTTGGTGAACGCTCGCCGCCCCAGCCAGCCCGCGAAATCGAACTGCTTTCCGTGCTCGCCGTCGGGATGGACACGGACGTCCCGTGCGCCCTGCGTGCGGAGCAAGTGCATCGCGTAGGCGACCATCACCGCGCCCTCATACAGATGATGTTCGTGGGCGCCGTCCGATTTTCCGGCGCGGTTCGGCGGCGGCTCGAGCGCCGTCACGAGATCCTCGAAATCCAATCCAGCCTCCCCGCGATATCTGCGGACGCGCAGCGCGCACCATTGACAGGAGCTTATAACCGGCCATATTTGCCCGGTAAAGGAAGGCCTGTCATGTTTACCTATAGCCCCGAAAAATTTGCGTCGCTCTACGCCTCCGAACTTGGCCAGCGCATCTGGGCCTTTCTCACGCGGCCCGAAAACGTCGCCCGCCTGGAGACCGCGTCCGAACTCGGCAAGCCCGCGGTCGAAGGCATCGAGGAGCAGCTCCTGGCGGAATTCCGCGAGGAGGTCTTGGCCGACCGCGTGAAGCAGATGGTCGGCCATATGGTGCGGCAGATCCTGGAGCAGCGAGATTGGGTGCTCGACCAGACCGATGTGAAAGTTCAGTCGGTGCCCTTCAGCAAGGCGGCACGCTATCGCCGGCCTGACTGGTTCACCTTTCACGCCTTCCGCAACAGCAGTGATCCGCGCGACGTCGTTATCACCGATCGCCGGCAAAATCCGACGCTGCCGAACGGCGCGCGCTGGACCTTCTACGCTACCTTCGCCAGCCCGCTAAAAGCGGCGGTGGCGTTCGGCGTCAACGACATCAAGCAGCTTCGTCAGCAGGTCCATTCGCACGGCTTCCACCGTGTTCGCATCGAGCGGATGCTGCGCCGGGCATGAGACGAGCAGATGATGACTGATCTATTCGATGTCGACGGCGCCAATCTCGATCGCGGGTTTGAAAACCTGAAAGCCGCCGAGCTTCCGATCGAGCAGCAGCTTCACGCCATGCTGCAAGAGATGTGGGGGCGTTACGAGCCTTATGCCGACCCCGACTTTCGGCAGGGTTTCGCACGCGATGTCGATGGCCGATTTTGGGAGATGTATCTGGGCTGCACGCTGCTCGAGGCGGGCCGCACCCTGCTTCCCGTCGTCGAGCGCCAGCGCGAAGGCGGTCAGCCGGACCTCTGCGTCCTGGAAGATGGCCGCCGAATCTGGATCGAGGCCATTACCCCAGATGAAGGCGCACCGGGTCCTGACCAGATCGTGCGTCCGGTCCCCCTCAACGAGGGCGGCGGCCTCTTCGCCGCACCGATCCGTCAGGCGCAGTTGCGCACGTCCGGGGCGTTCTGGACCAAGGCGCAGAGGATCGCGCGCTATCTCGAACAGGGTGTGATCGGCCCGGAAGACACGAGGATCATCGCGATCAGTGCGAGCCGCTTCGGCGTCTATGTCGCCGACCAGCCGTTGCCGCTGATCATGACCACGTTATTTCCGATCGGAGATGCCTACATCACCATCGATCGCGAGACCGGCAACGTCGTTGACGAAGGATTTCACCCGGCCCCCTTCATCGACCGCGAACGCAATCCGATCCCGCGCACGGCGTTTCTCGACGAGCGTTTCGCTGACATCTCAGGTGTGATCTGGTCGCGCGTTGGCCTCGGCAACCTCTCGCGTCGAAGCCGCCCGCTGACCTATGTCCACAACCCCTTGGCGCAGGTTCCGCTGGCGACAAGCTGGGGCGTCTGGGATCGCGAGTTCGTCATCACGCCGCGCGGCGACGAGTGGGAGGCCAACGACATTCTGGCGCAAGCCGCAGCGGAGGCATCATGACGATGCGCCCGAGTGCCCGCGTCTGGCGCCTTCCGTTCCGTGAGGTTGATCATGGCCGTCGGCGATGAGCAGCGACTGATCACGCCGATCAGCCAGCGGCAGTTTGAGCTCTATGCGCTGTCGCTCGAACGTGGGCCCAATTTTGATCCCGCGCAGATCTTCGGGAGCTATCAAGCCGGACACGGCAGCGCGAGCGGCTGCATCCTCCTCGATCCGGAGCGCGGGACCTTCACCGCCCTGGCCTTGCGCAGGCGTGTCGATCATCGCTGGGTCCGCGTCGATGAAGGCGGCCCCTATCCCACTCCCGAAGCCGCGCTGGATCAGCTCACCATCAGCATGCGCGCTGGCGAGCCGCCCGAGCCATTGCCGCCGGGCGCACGGCGACGGCCGCTTCTGCTGAAGACCGGATCGCGAGGCACATCGCCGGAGTTCGACCTGCTGACGAGCACGATCAGCCATTTCCCGGCGCTGATGGCGGTCGGCGAATGCTACCTCGCGCTTCCCAATCCGGATGCCAATTTCGTCCCCGATCTGCAGACCAGCAATTTCGCGTCCCGCCTCTTCGAACTCTATCTTCTTGCCTGCTTCCGCGAGCAAGGCCTGATCGTCCGGCAGAAGCATGTCTCACCGGACTTCCTGATCGAGAACGATGGCGCCGCCTGCTGGATCGAAGCCGTGACCGCGAATTCCGAGACGCCCCGCTCCGGCGGGATCGGGGACTGGGTGCATGCTCCGGTCGATCGAAATGAACGCTTAACCGGCGCGCCAGCTGAGCGCTTCGCCAAGACGCTGCGCGGCAAGCTTCAGCGCAACTATCATGAGCTGGATCATGTAAAGGGGATACCCTTCGCTCTGGCGATCGCTGACTTCTATGAATCCGGCTCGATGGTTTGGAGCCGCGAGGCTTTGCCGACCTATCTCTACGGCCTGCGGGCAGATGTCGAAGGCGAAGGCGCCGGGCGACGTGCGATCGGCACGCCGATCAACAATCTTACGGGCAGGCACGGCATTCCGGCCGGGCTATTCCGCGATCCCGACTTCGCTCACCTCTCTGCCGTCATCTTCAGCAACGCGGCGACGCTCGCCAAATTCAACCGCATGGGCTTTCTCGCTGGATGGCGGCCGCCGGGCCTCACGATGACCCGCCGCGGCATTCTCTTCGACCGAACGCCGGGCGCGCTGGAGCCCATTGATTTCGATCTGTCGGTCGACAGCGCCGAATACCAAGCGCTCTGGCCTTGGGGCGAAGCCTGGTGTCAGGAACTGGAGGTCTTTCACAACCCACAGGCGACGCACCCCATTCCCTTCGATCTCATACCCGGCGCGACCCATTGGTTCGAGCGCGGCGGCGACGTCGAGTGCAACACCATGTGGGCGAACTCGGTCATTTCATCGATCACTCATCTGCGCATGGCCGGCGCGCAAGGCGAAAGCGAGCGGCCATGATCTGCCCGCCATGCATGCGTCGCCGTCCTCGCCCATCAAAGGAGCATCGTTGAACATGGAAACGGAACCATCCGACCGGACCATCGTCCTCCATCTCCTGCGCGGGGCTGTACCCGAGCGCGCCGACGAGATCAGCGGCCTATGGAGCCAGTATGGTCATGGTGTGGAAGTCGCGCCGAGCACCAAGGGCGTGACGATGAAGGCCGATGACAAGCGCATCCAGTTCGACACCAAGACGATCGACTTTTTCTGGCTGCTCGGCTTCAGCGCATGGCGTGCCATCGAGGTGTATTCGCCGGCCCTGCTGGTGGCGACATGGACCGGAATGCCGCTTGATCAGGCCCTCAAGATCGATGCCGAACGGGGGCAATACGAATTCGATTACAAGCAGCGCGTCAGCACCGCTCAATCGCTCATCGCGGCCGAACAGACCGCACAGATTTCCTGGCCTGCGGACATCCCCGAGCCGACCGCTGACCGCGACAGCTTGGGAGATGTCCAGCACAAGACGATGTTCGACCTCGTCGCGTTTGCCCTGGCCTTCGCGCTGCTGCACGAATTCCGGCACGTCATGTATTGCGCCGACAAGAGCGCACCGTCGACACTGCCCGAGGAGGAAATCGGCTGCGATAACTGGGCCCGCGAGTTCATGACCAGCGGCCTCGCCGCCTATGCGAAGGAGCATAGGACAACTACGCTCAAGTCCAGCAGAAGCGCGCGATGGGAATAGCGCTCGCCGCCGTGATCATCCATGCGATGACGCCGACCCACGCGCATTGGGGCAATCGGCAGTATCCACCGATCGCCGAGCGGCTGACGGCGATGATCGGAGGCTACAATCTGCCGCCCGGCTCGTCCTTCTGGCCCTTCACGGCCTGCCTTTTGATCACGCTGATGAGGCAGGAGGGCCGGCCGCTCGACATCATCGCGTACTCAAATCAGGAAATGGTCGAGGCCCTGCTCGACCGGCTCCGTTGACGCTGCGGGGAGCGCGACGTGCCGGTCTATTTCATTGGCGAAGATGAAAACGGATGCTCCCCGATCAAGATCGGCGTGGCGAAGAACATCGAGGCGCGCCAGCGCAACCTCCACACGGGGAATCCTTTGGAGCTGCGACTGCTCGGGTGGATCGAAGCGACCGACGCCTTCCAGCTTGAACGAGAGCTGCACAAGCATTTTGGATCGACCCATGTGCGTGGAGAATGGTTCGACATCGAGCCGGGTGACATCCTGGCCATTCTCAAGCGCGCCGGCCGCGCTGGATTTGTCGCCAAGAACGCCGATGCTTTCCAGATCGTCGGTTATGATCGCGACGCCATTCCCGAATACCTCGGCGTGTGGGAATGGGCCGATCTGGAAATCGACGAATGCTGCCCGTTCTGCGGATGTCTATGCGGCATGCATTTTCAGGAAGCCTCGCAGATGTACTATTGCATCCGATGCGACACGCTGACCGACTTTTCCGAGCTCGATCCGCGTGAGTATCCGCCGGACGAGTGATGTCCTGAAAGGCGGAAAGATGCCAATCCTGAGAAGCTGAAACCCGGCTTTGCGCTTCTGAGGGGAACGCCATCCCCTGCGGCCGGCCTTCGTCTCAGCCGCCCCCTTTTGCGGGGAGCCCCCGCAACGCCCCCTTCAGAGTGAGAGTGCGGACCGGCTTCGCCGTGACGGGTTGAGGGCTGAAAGAGGGGCCCCGGCGCCGGTCGCGGAGATCGGTGATGTCCAGAAAGACCTGACAAGCTCGGGCTGGCCAGGACCGGGCGAGCTATACGATGAACTTACCGACAATATCATCGCAGAACTTGAGGCCGGGCGCGTGCCTGGGTCCAACCTTGGAGGACGGCGGCTGCGAAGGCGCCACTTGCCAAACGCCGCGACCGGGCGGAATTATTCCGGGATCAACGTGCTGATCCTTTGGAGCGCCGCGGCACGGCTTTTCGGGCCAGAGCGGGCCCACCTTCCGCCAGGCGCTCGCGCTCGGCGGCAATGTCCGCAACGGCGAGCGCGGCACGTCCGTCGTGTACGCCGACCGATTCGTACCCGACGACGAGAAGCGGCGCGCCCGAGCAGGCGCGAGCGGCGATTGATTGCTGCGCAATCTTGCTATGCTCGGACCCTTCCCTCCTAGTGATTCGCGCCTGCCATGAGCATTTTATCAAGCGATCCGATTACTCAGCTCGCATTCTCGATGTTCGAGAGCAAGGGTGTCTATGCTTTGCTTCTCGGCTCTGGTCTCTCTCGTGCAGCCGGGATTCCAACTGGATGGGAAATCACTTTGGACCTAGTTCGACGAGTCGCGCTCGCGCAAGGCGTCAAGAATCAGTCCGATTGGGCGACGTGGTATCGCAAAACGTATGGTGCGGAACCCGATTATTCAGCGATTCTAGCAGGACTGGCGGCCTCGCCTGCCGAACGGCGATCCATCTTACATTCGTACATCGAGCCTGACGAAGACGATCGTGCAGAGGGTAAGAAACTTCCGACAGCCGCGCACCATGCAATCGCGGGCCTGGTTCGCGACGGGTATGTCCGAGTGATACTAACGACCAATTTCGATCGGCTATTAGAAAATGCACTGCGAGAAGTTGGCGTTGAGCCAACTGTCGTCACCTCCGTCGACAGCTTGTCAGGAGCCGAGCCGCTCACACATAGCCCGTGCTACGTGCTGAAGCTTCATGGTGACTACAAGGATGCACGCATCCTGAATACCGACGAAGAGTTAGGCGTGTATCCGCCGCAATACGATGCGCTGCTCGACCGCATTTTGGATGAGCACGGTCTTATAGTTTGCGGTTGGTCAGGCGAGTGGGATGACGCGCTACGGGCAGCATTGTTGCGCGCTCCTAACAGGCGTTACCCTACTTTCTGGAGCATACGGGGGAAAGTTGGGAGCGGCGCAGAGCCCATCATCAGTCAGCGTAAGGCTGTGACCATTCCGGTTGCCGACGCCGATAGCTTTTTTCTGAAGTTGGCCGAGCTGGTGAAAACACTCGCCGAGACTCGGAAGCAGAGTCCGCTGACGATTGATATCCTCGTCGGCTCTATCAAGCGGTACGTTGCGAGGCCGGAATTTCGCATTCGACTCGATGAAGTCATCACACAGGAAGTTAACAAGCTTTTCGACCGCCTCGACGCGAAGGAGCTCTCTCCGCAGGGTGTGTGGTCCGTTGAGGAATTCCGCCGACGCCTTAAACTCTATGAGGCCACTACCGAGCCGCTCGCGAAAGCCTTTGGTGTTCTCGGACGATGGGGGGATGACGCCGAGCTTGCACTCATTGCCGATACGATCCGCGGCGTCGTTGCCAGGGCGAACAAGGTGGGCAGCGGCCTGAATATATGGCTTGATCTAAGGACGTATCCGGCCGTTCTGCTCATGACTGCATATGGGCTCGGACTTGCGAGAGCAGAGCGTTGGAAGACCTTGCATGACCTGTTTTCTCTCTCGATGCCTAGGGACGAGCGGGACCCAAAACGTCTCGTGAATTCGCTCTTCCTGTGGGACTGGAGGGGGTCAGACGACAATCTCTGGAATAACGTTGAAGGTTTCACGACAGGCAACAACCGCCGAAAAACACCACTCAGCGACCATCTATTCGACGTATCCTTCGAGTGGGGCACGGCGTTTTTGGGCGTCCCCACAGACAATGCTCTGCTGTTCGATCGTTTTGAGGCGCTGGGGGCGTTGGTCCACCTTGAAGAGAACAGTGAAAGGGCACTGAAGGATCAACTGGAGAACGGCGACAGGAAGGCTAGGATGTCTGTCGGTCGCATCGGCTGGCGAAGCGAGGGGCGACGCTCAATAGAACACGAGCTGAAATCAACTCCTACCAGGCAACAACTGCTTAAAGCAGGGTTCGCATTGGGCAGTGAAGCATACCTCGATCTATTCTTGGAAAACCTATCACGGGTAGCACGATGGATGGAGTGGCGCTGACACTCCACCTGGCGATACCGGCCAGGGAGCAGCCGGACGATGTCTATACGCCTGAGAGAACTGTTTGCCTGTACGGAGCAAGGCGGCGCTTTCGTCGCCGAATCTGCCGATGGTCGACTCCTGCATATTGGCGAGGTGCCCTCCGGGCTCGCCTGCAACTGCGTCTGTCCCGGCTGCGGAAGGCGGATGGTTGCGAAAAAGGGAGATGTGCAGGCCCACCATTTTGCGCACAATGCTCAGCAAGATGGCCGGTCATGCGCGTCCGCCGGCGAGACGGCCCTGCATAAGTTTGCGAAACTCATTTTGGATGAGCGCCTGGAAATTACTTTGCCAGCGCAGGTCGTGGAGGAGCAGAAGGATCGCGAAGTTGTTGTCCGGGCGGCGAAGCGTACTTTCGATCGAGCGATCCTAGAAACCAAAGATGGGCAGATCGTTCCCGACGTCGTGCTGCTCTTACGCGATCGCAGGCTCATCGTAGAATTCAAGGTCACTCATCCGTGCGACTCAATAAAAATCGCCCGGATCCAAGCGATGGATGTCGGCGCAATCGAGATCGACCTCTCCCAGTACCGCGACCACAAGCTCAGCGAGATCGGAGACCGGATACTTTACGACGCGCCGCGAACATGGCTGCACAATCCGCGGGAACGTGAAGCGCGCGCACGCCTCGAAGTGAGAGCGCTACAGCGAGCAGAGGAGAGGCGGACGCAAATCGAAAATTACCGCGGCTCCTATCGCCATCGTTCACCGTCAGAATCCCCGGGAAGCGGGGCATGCGAATCTTCGGCCCGGAAAAACGGCCTCGCCGACCTCATCAATCTGCCGGTATATGGGGCTGGTTGCTTCACAGTGGCCGTTGCGGAATGGCAAGCGGCTATTCTGGAAGCATTGCTCGCTCCAACGAAAACGCCTTTCCGAACTCGAAATGGGCTCGCGGCACTCCGAAGCAGACGATGGCTCGACTCATCGTTTGCTGACATTTCGGACGAAATCGTATGTGGGGTGCGAGCGGCCGGGATTCCGTTCAACTCCCCCTTCCAGGCCGTCGAAGCATATCTAACGCAACTCGAGCGCCTTGGCTTCGTTCATTCGGATCCGACTGAGATTTGGCGGCCCTCACATACGCTACAGGCACGGATCGATAAGGCGCGCGAGCTCCGCGCGCGACCGGTCAAGCGTACGCGCGAGCTCCGTCAATTAGTTGAGGAGCTGATTGCCACTCTTCCAGCGGATGAGACCGCTGCTTTCGTATTTGAACAATGGTGGAGTTCAATGCTCCCGGAACGCGGCCATTCACCTCGTGATGCGATCGACTTCGATGAAACGAAGTGGCGATCGCTCACGAACGACCTGGATAATATCGCGACGCAAATCCGGTTCTCGCCGCGAGAACGCTTAGACCTTTTTGGGCTTCCCTACCACGGCGCCCTGGCGCGCGCACTTGAGCGCAAGCATGCAGAAGAAGCCGAACGTCAACGCGCCAATCAAGCGAAAATCGAGGCAGATAAAGCTGCCCGCGTCGCCGATCTGCAGCATCGCGCGCTTCGACAGATCGGGAGAGAAGCGGAACTCTGGCTCGTGACGACAAACTCTAACACTGGGGGACGCCCTCCCATCGAGGTCGCTTTGGATAGCGAAGCTGGTCACGAGGATGCGGTCCGCGCGCTCCATTACCGAGCAAGAGAGATTGAGGTTCAGCATCGAGCAAGCGAGCGGAAGGCAAAAGCCGTGGCGGAGCTCGCCGCGCTCGCCCAATCCCGGTATTACGACGACGAGCGAGCTAATTTATGGATGCGAGGCAGGAGGCGGGAATTAGGTGGTAAATCGCCGGAGGAGTTCACGGTTGATGATGCTACCCGGCAGCGGTGTAGTGAGCTGCTACCTACGAAACGTTCGCGTCGATAGGAACTCGGATGTTCTGTGTCAATACACCGCATAGAGACAATGAACCGGCCTTCTAAAAAGCACCACTTCGTACCACAGGCGCAGCTTCGAAATTTCTCTGCGGACGCGGAGCGCCGTTTTCTCTATGTGCTCGACAAACAAACGGATCGATCATTCCGAACTTCGATCCTCAACGCTGGCTCAGAGAACGACTTCAACACCATCAGTCTCGGCGCCAGCAAGTGGAACTTCGAAGATCTGTTCCAGGAAGTCGACACCCGGTCGGCTTTGCTTATTGCGGAGATCCTCTCGCGCAAATCGCTAGCCTGGCTATCCGAGGATGATCGGCTTGCTTTGGCCGACTTGTTCGCCACCCAGATGCTTCGCACGCATTTCAGTCGAACCACGCGGGCGCACCTCGCTGATCGTCTTCGGGAGATCACACGGCAGCTCGGCTACGATCCGGATCAGAATCCGACCATGGCGACGCCCCCCGATGCAGCACTGCGCCTCGGCGCAGTACGGACATTCCTTGATCGCAGCGAGCAGGTCGTCGCGCTTCTGCGCCTGTATCCCGCCTTATACCGAGCAAACGGGGACCATCGGTTCATAATCTCTGATCATCCCACCGCAGTGATGAATGCTTTTCCCTATGGGGAACTCGGACTTACTTCGCACGGCATACTAGTCGTCCTGCCGATCTCACCAGAGATTATGATTGCCTTGCACTGCCCGACAATTGTGAAGCGCTATGAGTTCGCTGAACAAGCGAGTCTCGAGGCAGATCAAAAGGAGCGAGTGTTCCGATACAGAGACGGCCTCAGGTCCGGCAATCCGATCGATATTGATGAAGATGCGGTCCTGTTCCTCAATCATCAGCAAACGGTTCATAGTGCGCGGTACCTCTACGCGGCCACCGACACATTCGATCGCGCGCGTGAAGCGTTGGAACAGCAACCTCACCTTCGGTCCGTCACGACACACCTTACGTTCGGCGAAATGGGACGGCCGTCTAAACGACATTCAGAGATGCAATCGGGAATACACCTCGTAGTACGCGGTCCTGCCGATCACGGGATCCTCACAATCGAGGAAATCGATCCTTCCGGAGAAGGGATCACCGCTCGGACCGGCCAGATCACATTGTTAGCCCAAATGGCATCGGATCAGGGCATGCTCCGTGTCGAACTCTACGTCGATGGACGCCCCATGCGCACCTTGGGCGCTGCCATGGTGGAGCCTCTTGGAAACACAGCCGATGGCTGGTTCCGCGTAGTTCACCGCGATGCCAGTTTGAGAGAGTTAGGCAAGCGTCTCGATCGCAACCGCTTGTAGCCTTCCATTTCCGGCGAGCAGGTCCCCGATATCAAACTTCGAGCAGTTGGCAGCACAGGCCTGTTCCACAGCATGCAGCGCAACCTCTCACGTCAAAAGCACTAGGTGACAATACAAGCGTCCGCGAGCCGCGCTTCCTCGTCCATCCGATTTGCACGCTACAGCACTCTGGACTTGGGGGCGGCATCAGGGGACCCTTTGTTTGGCATCGTAGACAATTTAGATCGATGCATGGCAATTGGGTTACGCGTAGATGGCGCCGAAACGGGTCAGCAGGAATCTCGTCAGCCACCACAACGGTAGGTCTTCTGGCGAGCCCGCACCGACAGCGTCGCGCCATGGATATGCGCATCTCACTCAGCGCGGTTTTGATCTTATCGGGGGATCATCGAAGCGCTTGCAGGGACTCATGGTTGAGAGTGATAACAACAAGCGGCGCCGGCTCGTCGAGTTCAAGGATGGTTGCCGCTATGGCAAATTTGGAAGAACTAAAGCTTATGAGCTGATCGCCCACGAGAGGATCAGGGCCTACAAGATGGGGGGCAAGACCATGATTGATCTCAACAGCATAGATGAATATCATGCTTCGCTGCCGAGGGTCGAAACGAGAGCAAGCTAGGCCGCCGATCTGCGCAGCCGCTAAGTCCTCACACTGCTGCCATGACCGAAAACACCGATAATGCTCCGTTCGACCCCGCGCTGGGGGCCATCGAACCGCACGCCGGAACGCTGACCGCACCGCCGGACGGGCAACAGCTTTACAAAATCATGACGATTGAGAACCTGCTCCGGTCGGTGAGCGGCGGATACCTCTATTTCAACCGGGTCGATAGCTACAAGGACTTCCGGAATGCCGACGGGCATGACGGTGAGCAGTTGCAACAAGATCGCGCCGCCAATGAGGCCGCCAAGTTCGAAAGGGCACCCGATTTCTCTGGGGCGGACTATTATGACCGCTGCCGAAACCGGACCTATGCGTGCTGCTTCTCGCTGGAGAACTCCGACTACATCTGGCACGAGTACGGGAACGGCAGCGCACATGGTAAAGTCGGCATCGCTTTCGATTTCGCGAAGCTGCGTGCCGTCATCAATGAGATCATGAGCGTCAGGAATGGACTGCTGTACCGGGGAAACGCCTGCAAGCAGATATTCTCCGTAAACTACGGAATCGTCGATTATTTGTCGTGGGAAGAGGTGCGGGAAAATATCGATCGGATGCCCAATCCGATCCGCTACACCTACGTCAAGGACAAGAGCTATGCTGATGAGCGCGAGTTGCGTATTTCGCTTTCGGCGATTGGCATGGGACATTTTGTCTTGGCCGATGGCACGAAAATGGAATTTGCCCCCGGACTCGAACTCGGCTTTGATTATCGAAAGGCCATGACAGATGGCACGATCACGGAGGTTTTTCCCGGCCCCGGCTGCGACCTCGATTTCCTCCGCGATGAACTCGGCAAGCTCGGCATCAAAGCGGTAGACGGCGCGGCCTAAAGGCTAGGCAGATAATCCAGCGGCACTTCGCCGCCGCTGTGCGTCCCAATCTATAGGTCTTGTTCGGGCGCCGGCTTCTTTAAACCGCGCGGCTCCAGTAATTCGGCGGGGGTTTCTTGCAGGCCACAGAATGCGCTTATCCGGTGATTACCGTCGAGGATGCTCAAGCCATCGGGAAGCCTTATCGCAACTAGCGGCTTTTCGAAGACGCCATTCTTCATCAGGTAATCGGCCCCCCTCTTGAATCGCCTCCCGGTCTCCTCATCAATGGTGCCGCTTGCTTTCTCCATCAATATCTGCGCCACAATGACCTTCGTACCCTGGCAGAGATTTGCAAAGCCACAGTCAGTCGTTTCGCGCTTCCAGCTAACCTCTCGCCACCATGAAAGGGGCCTGTATCCAAGGATGGCTGCCCATGCGTGATTGCCGAGCGGCTCCGGCGGCGGCCAACCCGTATCGCCAGCGCTGCGGTTTGCGAGGTAGAACAGCCACAGTTCAATGACTGCATCGGGCCAATGCGGAAGATAGCGCTTTATATCGGCTAGAGATACCTCCGGCGGTCGCCACTTCTTCTTCAGAATCTCGGCGAGTTCTATAGCTTCGAGCAGCGTTAAGCTCCACAATTCCTCGACGAGCTTCGGCACATCAGCCATGGCATGATCCTGCGGTCATGATTTCATTACCACTATCACGCAAACGCCAAACGGAGGCGCACGGCGGCTTTCTGCTTTCCGGTTGCCGACGTGCCCTCATCGTTAAGCAGGGTCGAGGCGATCGAGCGGAAGCCGCGGGCGTAGTGGTCGCTGCCGGCGCTTTCAGTGTTGGTCTGGCCAGGCGCAACCGACTCGCCCCGAAGTCGTTCAACACGAGGTACGTATCTCGCTCGGCATCGTGGGGCAAAGTGTAAAGACTACGCATGACAAGGCGCTCCCTTGACCTCGCGATATCAAGTTTGGGCGATCCTATCGGGATTCGAGTCGGAGCCGGGTTCGATTCCGGTCGTGGCGCTTGTGGAGACCAGAACGGCATGGGGCGCGCCTGCTGCCGGGGAGCCTGCTGGCTTATTTTTTGCCAGCGAGTACCGCGCGTCTCAGCTTGCTGGTATTTCTGCTGGTATCGGCAGCAATCCGTGACTAAAATCGCCATAAATTCGGATAGTTAAGGAAATAGGTGACTGCCGGCCAGGGGCACCAAGGCCTCTATCACTAGGCTTTTATCTAAAGTCCGGCCCATCGGCGAAATGATCTCCGGTGATGTTATGTTCCTTCTGACTGCGCGACCACAGACAATCGTCGATCTCAAAAGACGTCACGCTTGAAGACCAACTTCAGCGGCAATACCGGAATGACAGCGCATGCGACACCAGACCAGCCCGCAGCCGACCGCGACCTCTGACAAACCTGTGATCACCGAAACCGCCTTGCTCCAGGGCCTGTACAAGGTCGAGTTTGAAACGCCGCGGGGCAAAGCATTGGGCGTGATCCATGCGGAGAACGGAAAGCTTCGGGGCGGGAGCTCCGCGTTCGCCTACATCGGATTCTATACGCAGAACGGCCAATCGTTTGCCGGCAGCGTATCCAGCGTTCGGCATACGCCTGACCCCAATCTTCCGTCCGTGTTCGGATTTGACGAGGTCAGCGTCAACTTCAATGGAACGGTCAAAGGCGGCTTCGCGATCTGTGAAGGGACCGCGGCCGAGTTTCCAAGCCTGGCGTTCAAGGCCGTACTGACGCGGGTCGCCGACTAGCGCGGGGCGCGTGCCTGCCGGCTTTGCTCAGCGCGGCTCGACCACAAGGCACTGAATGGCCGTGCCGAAGTATCCCCGAGCATCGCCAAGACGCGAGACCGCGAGACCCGCGCCATCGGCGCCCAGTGTCATCTCCGAGTTCAGCAAGATCCAGTCGCCTACCGGCTGCCGCGCGAGCGTCACCGTCAGGTCGGCATTGATGAATATCCATTTCTTGAAATCGAGTACCGACCCCACGCCGTTGCTGCAATCGGCGGCAAGGGCCGCGCGCATTGCCTGCGATATCGCCGCCCCTTCAACGATCGGGCGATTGGGGCGAAACCAGATCGCGCCGGGCCCCAGCCTGAGGAAGCCACCCTTCACCGCGCGCATGGTGACGCCGGCCAGAAACTTATTCAGAGTCTGCGGCTCGTCCCGGCCATCCTCCGGGCCCGGTACATCGAGCGGCATATGCGCGACAGTGTCCGGCAAGCCGACCGGTTGCGTTCTGATCTTGAGAACAGTCGCGCGCACGACCTCGACGCCCCCGGCAAGAAGACGAACCTCGCAGAGCTGAATCTTGCGGCCTTCGCGAACCACCTCTGTCGCAATGGTCAATGGCGCCACCGGCACCGGACGCATCAGATCGATGGTCAGCCGTGCGACCTGCATTGGCTGCGGCGTCGGGATGCGCTCTGCCGCCCAAACGACGAGAGACGATGGCGCGCCGCCGTGCTGCATGCTGGGGTCCCACGGTCCCCCTGCATGCTCGCGCGTGAAGACGCGATCACCCTCGACGCGAAAGACGGCTTCCATCATTGGGGCCGGTCCGGACACGCAATGCCTGCGGTCTAGAGCGGCGCGTCGGCGGCGGCCTCGTATTCCTTCTTGAAGCGCGCCACCAGTTCGGCGACCGGAAGCACCTTGTCGACGCTTCCAATGCCCTGTCCGCTGCCCCAGATTTCCTTCCAGGCCTTTGGCTTGTTGCGTTCGCCGCTGGCGTCGGTGCCGAAGTTCATCTTCGACGGATCGGAGACCGGCAGGTTGTCCGGGTCCATGCCGGCAGCCACGATCGACGGCTTGAGATAATTGCCATGCACGCCGGTGAACAGGTTCGAATAGACAATGTCGTCGGCAGACGATGACGCGATCATCGACTTGTAGTTGTCGGGTGCGTTGGCCTCCTGCGTGGCAATGAAGGCCGAGCCGATATAGGCGAAGTCGGCGCCGAGCACGCGCGCGGCACGAATGGCGCGGCCATGTCCGATCGCGCCAGACAGTGCGATGGGACCGTCGAACCATTGCCGGGTCTCCGCCACGAAGGCGAACGGTGAGATCGCGCCGGCATGACCGCCCGCGCCCGCAGCCACCAGCACCAGGCCGTCCGCGCCCTTTTCGACAGCCTTGTGCGCAAACTTCTGATTGATGACATCGTGAAAGGTAATACCGCCCCAGGCATGAACCGCCTGATTGAGTTCCTCACGCGCGCCGAGCGACGTGATCACCATCGGGACCTTGTGCTTCTCGCAAACCGCGAGATCCTGATCGAGACGGTTGTTGGATTTGTGGACGATCTGGTTGACCGCGAACGGAGCCGAGAGGCGGTCGGGATGCGCCTTGTCATGCGCCGCGAGTTCTTCCTTGATCCGGTGCAGCCATTCATCCAGCAGAGCCGCAGGACGCGCGTTCAATGCCGGAAACGAGCCAACGACTCCCGCCTTGCACTGGGCGATGACGAGATCCGGTCCCGACACGATAAACAACGGTGAACCGATCACCGGAATCGAAAGGCGACCTTTGAATAAGGCAGGCATCGACATACAGAAATCCTCTTCCCCAGACTGAACCGGCACGCGCATTAACGCCACGGCAATTGTGCCACGGTCTTAGGGGCTACAGCCATTTCTTGAAAGAGGCTTGCGTTTACTGGCAAACGGCCCGGGTGACGAAATTTTCTGTCCGGCACGCGCCCTGGCCCGAAAAGTACGATTTTGCCGAGCATTTCTGGGTGGATTCGATATCGACGCTCCGGCCCTCGGCGTAGCCTTTTTCCTTGCAGAGCTGGTCTGCCCCGCGCTTGCAATCCGGCGCGCCATTGGCGGCGGGCGGGCAAAGGGCGCGCCCGCTGGCCATCGTCTGGCCCGATGGAGTCGCAATCCGTTTCAAACTGTCGGTTGCATCCCTGGCGCCGGAATTCAGCCCCTCCAGCGCCTGACCCGGACTGGGCAGCGTCGACCTCAGACCTGAGGCCGAGTCCTTCAGCAACTTGCCGATCTCCTCCACCAGTCCCGGATTGCCGGGTTCAGGAGGCGGTGCCGGCGCGGGGGCTTGCTGCGATGGCGCAACCTGAAGCTGGGGCTGCGCTTGCTGCGGCCACGCCGCTGTCGCTCCCAATACAGATGCGAGAGTGACGATCAGGACAATGCATCCCCGCACATCCACAAACAAATCGCTGGAGTGATTGGACATAACTCAAGCGTATCCCGCCGTTGCCGCGGGGAAAAGGCTTTATGTTCGACGTGTTCTTCACGCGAACCGCTGCCGGCTCCGCTTACGCTAGAACAGCCGGAACGCGACGATGAAACCGATCACCAGACCGCCGGCCAATATCGCGACCCATAGTCCGAGACGCTTCTCGATGACTTCGCGAATCCAGCTGCCATAGCGATTAAGCACGATCGCGACGATAAAGAAGCGGCCGCCGCGCGCGATGATCGAAAAGACAACGAACAGCAGCAAATTATAGTTAGCGAAACCGGATGTGATCGTGACCAGCTTGTACGGGATCGGCGTCAGGCCCTTCAACAGAATGATCCATGCGCCGTATTCGGCGTAAGACGCACGGAACGCCTCCACCTTGTCGCCGTAACCATAGAGATTGATCAGCCACTGTCCGACGGAATCATAGAGCAATGCGCCGATGGCGTAGCCGACAACGCCGCCTGCGACCGACGTCACCGTACAGACCAGCGCGTAGAGCCATGCCTTCTGCGGCCGCGCCAGCGACATCGGGATCAGCATGACGTCCGGCGGGATCGGAAAAAACGAACTTTCCGCAAAGGACACAGCCCCCATCAGCCAGAGTGCATAAGGCTTGTCGGCGGCGGCAATGCACCAGTCATACATTCGTTTCAGCATGGCGCGATGAACCACCGTCCAGCCGATTTGTCCATGTATGGAAATGTGTAATTTCGCGGCTAATTAGCGCCGTTTCTTGAGCCGTCCGCTCTGGAGCGCGACAATTGGCCGCCGGGCCACCTTTTCCGGGGCCGTCGCGGCGATTTTCGGCGCGGCCTTGGCCGCAGGGCGAGACTTGTCGGCAGCAACCTTTTGCGCCGGCTTGTCCGCGTAGAATTTGGGCAATTTCTCGGCGATGCCCTGGACGCGCTCGCGGCGGTCCATTTCGGCCCAAACGTCGTCCGGGCGGACACCTGCCGCCACCCAGAGGACGGACAGGTTGTAGAGCAAATCGGCACTTTCCCGGATCACCGCGTCCGGCTTGCCGTTGACCGCATCGATCACGACTTCGATGGCTTCCTCGGCGAGTTTCTTGGCCATTTTCGCCGGACCACGCTGAAACAAACGTGCGGTGCGCGACGTCGCCGGATCGAGATCCTTGGCCGCGATAATTGCGTGATAAAGCCGTTCTAGCGAATCACTCATGGGTCGAACCTAGATCAAAACCCTCGCCAGCGTGTTAACGTCCGCTTCAACTGGCTGAAAATGCTTCAAAAATGCGATCGCCGGGATTTTCTCCCGGCGAATGGCGGATGTCAGCAGCACTACTGATCCGACGCTCAGTAGTGCGGGACGGCATAATAGCCGCCGCCATACGGATAGCCGCCGTAATATGCCGGCCCGCCGTAGTAGTGGCCACCGTAATAGGGACCACCGCCGTAATAGTAGTTGTCGCGATAGTAGTCGCGGCGTCGCTGTTCGGCGATGATTGCGCCGACGGTACCCAGCGCCAGACCCATGAAAGCGGCCCCCGCGGCGTTGTTGCGATAGCCGCGGCGCACGACCCGGCGACGGGCGCGCGAACTCAAATCGGTGGCCTCGCTGGCGTTCGCCGGCTCGGCGGACGAGGTTTTGGCGGCCGATGAAGCCAGCGGATATGCCTGCGCGACCGGCGGAACAGCCATGGTCAAGACCAGCGCGGCAGCCGTCGCCAGAACCGCAGCTCGGCTGAAGGGTGAAGGCAAAGTCTTCCGAATAAGCATTTCAACGTCCTCACAGGCCATCCCTGGCCTGAATGACCAGTTGAGGATAACCCTATTGATTACATTGGGTTCCCCGACCTGAACACAAGCTGAAGGGCAAAGGGCAAAACTGCGGCAAACCGGCGCGGAAAAGGCCAAAAGGTGACGGACGCCGCCTTGTGTGCTTGTCATCATACCAACACAGCCGATGCTCAAAAGCCGCCTCACGCCTCCGAAGTCCAAGTGCTTCGTAAGATCAAGTGCTTTCGTAAGATCAAGTGCCGCGCATGCCCAAAAATCCGGATCGCATCCTCCGCAAGCTGCTCCTGCCGCTGATCGCGCTCCTGTGCGCGCCCTTCCTTGGCGCCACGCCAGGCGTGGCTGCGTCGGCCCTGCACTTTTCATTCGACCGGCCGATCGATGGCTCCGCAGCACCATTTATCCTCGCATCCGGCAAAGGCCTGTTTCGTGCGGAAGGTCTCACCGTGACCACCGACTCCGCGACCGGGTCGCTGGACGCCATTGCCCGCGTCGCATCCGGCAACAGCGATATGGCGCTGGCGGATATCAACGCGCTCATCCGCTATCGCGACAAGGAAGGCAGCCTTCCGATCAAGGCGGTGTTCGTCCTCTACAACAAGGCGCCTTACGCGATCATCGCACGAAAGAGCCGCGGCATCGCGACCATGTCGGACATCGAAGGCAAGACCCTCGGCGTTGTCGACGGGGACCTCGCGGCGCGGCTGTGGCCGACCATCGCGCGCAGGAACCATATCAAGCTCGACAAGATCAGGACGGAGAGGATCAGCGCCGCGGTGCGCGAACCGATGCTCTCCGCCGGGCAGGTCGATGCGGTGACCGGCTTCTCGTTTCTGTCCGCGATCAATCTGCGCGACCGCGGCGTTCCGGCGAACGATCTCGCGGTGCTTCGCTTCTCGGAATTCGGCGGCGAAGTTTACGGACACGCACTGGTCGTCAACCCGAAATTCGCCGCCGCCAATCCGGATGCGGTGAAGGCGTTCGTGCGCGCGACGATCGCCGGCGTTCGTCTTGCCATCAAGGACCCGGCGCGCGCGGCGGACGAGGTCATGACGCAAATGAGCGGCGGCTTTCGCGATCTTGAACTCGAGCGGCTGCGCGCCGTCATTCATGACAATATCGTCACCGACGAGGTCAGGCGGAACGGTCTTGGCGGCATCGACAGCAACCGCTTCGACATTGGCGTCGGCCAGATCGCCGACACCTACGAATTCCGCAGGCGTCCGTCGGCCAGCGACATTTTCGACGACGCGTTCCTGCCGCCCGTGAGTGCGCGGAAGATCAATTGAGGCGCGCAGCGCGGTTCGCGGATTTACTGTTTCTGAAGTTTCGTGATTGTCTTAGTTCCACCCGTTTCCGTGATGGAGTAAGTGACCTTATCACCAACATGCACGGCATCCAGCGACGAACGGTCCTGTGCTTTGAATTCCTCCGCAGTGCGGCCGGTATTCGCTCCGACGGTCCCGCTTTGCTCCCCTTGAATCGCGATCATGCCTTGTATCCGGTCAATTTTCGTAATCACACCTGTAAGCGCTTGTTGAGCCAAAGCCGTCGAACTGCTGATGACGATGAGAACTGCGATACCAGCCAGAACGATGTTCGCGATTTTCATGGCAGTCTCCGGGTTTTGGGGTATGCCCGATAAGCTGCGGTGGCCCGATTGGTTCCTCAAAGCGGGCGAGACAAAAGGTCCCGCTGCGAGCCATTGTGCATTTGCGACCGTGGAGATTTTCCACGACGCGTGACTGCCGTCTTTGAGCACACGCAAAATCAATCAAGCCGCAGAACCAGAGTGACTGCGGAGCCCTGCTGGCGTTGACCGGGCTGTTCGACCCTGCCATCATGAATGGCTTGAGCGTGCGCCACCTCCTGCAAAGGACGATCGATTGGCGAGGACGCAATGGGCGACAAACCGTTTCTGGGAATGGTTCTGCCTTTCATCCCGGCCGCCGGCTGGATTCGCGCCTACAAGGCAAAGGAATTTCCAAGAGACCTCGTCGCCGGCCTGTCGCTTGCAGCATTTGTCATTCCGGAATCGCTCGCATACGCATCGCTTGCACAATTGCCACCTGTCACCGGCCTTTACTGCTATCTCGTTGCAGGGATCGCCTACGCGGTGTTCGGGACCAGCCGCCAGCTTGCAGTCGGCCCTACATCGGCGCTGGCGATAACCGTCGCAACGAGTGTCGTCGTGATGGCCGGAGGCGATCCGTCACGGGCCCTCGCGCTCGCATCAGCCCTGGCTCTGATTGTCGGCGCGATCTGCATCGCCGGCCGGTTTATCGGTCTCGCCAACATCGCGTACTTCATCTCGGATGCGATCCTGATCGGCTTCAAAACAGGGGCCGCGCTCTACATCGCCTCGACGCAACTCCCCAAGCTGTTCGGTATCGAGGGCATCACCGGCAACGTGTTCGAGCGCTTCGGCCATGTCGTGATGTCGCTCCACGAGACCCACACCATTTCGCTTGCTGTCGGCCTTGCCGCAATCGCCCTGTTCGTGACGCTGGAGCGGATTTTTCCCGGCCGACCGACGACATTGTTTGTCGTCGTCCTGGCCATTGCCATGATGAGCATGTTCGGGCGGGCCGATACCGGCATTATGATCGTCGGCGACATCCCTGCCGGTCTGCCCGCAATCAGCGTGCCGACTATCCATCTATCCGATATTTCGGCGCTCGTGCCGATCGCACTGGCCTGCGTGCTGCTTGCCTATGGGGAGACGATTTCGGTCGCCCGCAGTTTTGCGCAAAAGCATGGCTACGACATCAGCCCCGAGCAGGAGCTTACGGCTCTCGGCGCAGCAAACCTCGCAACGGGATTCGCTCACGGGTTTCCTGTCGCAGGCGGGATGTCGCAGACCGCCGTCAACGATATGGGAGGAGCCTCGTCTCCGTTTTCCCTGCTGGTGACCTCGGGCGCCATCGCTCTCACGCTGATGTTTTTTACAAAGTTCTTTCACAACCTGCCCGAGCCGGTGCTGGCCGCCGTCGTACTGATGGCGGCATCGCACATGGTGCGATTTGACGACCTCCGCCAGTTGCGCTTTTCATCTCGCAGCGAGTTTCGCATTTCGCTGGTCGCACTGTTCGGCGTGCTGCTCTTCGGATTGCTCGACGGCCTGCTGCTGGCTGCGGCCGGGTCGCTGATCATGGTCATCGCGCACGCATCGCGCCCACCCGTCATCGTCCTCGGGCGCGATCCGGTCGCGGGGCATTTCGTGAGCCGGGCCAGATATCCGGAAGCCGCCGAAATACCGGGTGCGCTCGTGATACGCAGCGCGGGCGCGTGGTTCTACTTCAATGCGGACCATATCCGCCGCCAGACCTTCGAACTGCTGAATCAGGCAACCTCGGGAATCAAGACAGTTGTCATTGATTTTTCACTCGTGCCTGCCGTCGACGTCACTGCGGGGGGAGTACTGCGCGGACTGGCGCGATCGCTCAGGGAGCGCGGCATCGCGATCGAGCTTGCCGGACTGCGCGACGACGTTCGGGAAAATCTGACGGCGGTTGGGGCCGAACAGGATCTTGGCCCAATTCTCGCGCACCGCACGATTGAAGATTGCCTAACCCATCGGACTGAGTCGCCAACACTGATGAAGGGCCTAGGATAGAGAAACGTACTGCATGCAGGACACCGTCCTGCTCCTCAAATCAAAGGGAGCCAGTCATGTCACAGCCAAATATCCAGCAGCGCAGCTCGGATTCCGCACAAAAGCTCGGAGACGAGACCTTCATGTCGGCGAGTGAGCTGCGCAACTACATGGTGGAAACCGTGATGGCCAAGGCCTCGAAAGACTCCGGCTCGAATGCCGAGAAGGCGCGACAGGACCTGATTCGATCGTTGTCGCAGCCCGTTGCGGTCACGCCCGAAAAGATTGCCGAGGTAAAGCGTCGGGTGCTCGGCCAACTGCGAACCGCTGCGGCAAAGGGCGACAAGGAAGCTCTGGTCATGCGCTTTCCGAACGCGTTATGCACGGACAAAGGGCGCGCGCTCAACAACATGGAAAAGGATTGGCCGGACACACTGATTGGGAGACCCCTTCAGGCCTTCGAGTTCTGGCGCGACCACCTGCAGCCTCAGGGCTACGGTCTGAAGGCGATGATCCTGGATTGGCCGGAGGGCTTTCCGGGAGACGTCGGGCTTTTCCTGACCTGGGGCGACATGACGCACTGAAAGCCAGCGGGGGGACTGAAACATGAAGCAGGCCGCCAGGAAGAAACGCAACACCGGCGTCCCGGCGCTCAAGCGCAAGGACTACGAACAGAAGCTCCGCGAGCTGCACATTGAACTCGTCAAGCTTCAGGAATGGGTGAAGCGCGAGGGCAAAAAGATATGTGTGGTGTTCGAGGGGCGAGACGGCGCTGGCAAAGGGGGTGTCATCAAGGCCATTACCGAAAGAGTCAGCCCGCGCGTTTTCCGCGTCGTTGCCCTCGCCGCCCCGACGGAACGCGAGAAGTCGCAGATGTATGTTCAGCGATACATGCAGCACTTTCCCGCAGGGGGAGAAATCGTGATCTTCGACCGCAGCTGGTACAATCGCGCCGGGGTCGAACGAGTCATGGGCTTTTGTACGCCGGATCAGGTCAAGCGTTTCCTGAACGTGGTCCCTCTGGTCGAAAAGGCCATGGTCGAATCCGGAATTGTACTTCTCAAGTACTGGCTCGAGGTCAGCCCGGAGGAACAGACCAACCGGCTCACCGCACGTATCGACGACAGGCGAAAGATCTGGAAGCTGACCCAGATGGACCTGGATTCCTACACGCGATGGGACGACTACACGCGGGCGCGTGACGAGATGTTCAAGGCGACCAGCTCCGCGTGGGCGCCGTGGTTTATCGCCCGATCCGACAACAAGAGACAGGCGCGGCTCAATATCATAGCGCACCTGCTCTCGCGTATTCCCTACAAGAAAGTGCCACGAGGGAACGTTAAATTGCCGAGACGCAAGATCACGCGCGACAGGCCGCTGAGCGCCTCGCTGAAATTCGTTCCGGAAGCACGATGAAGGCAGGCGCACCCGTCGCGCCGGCGGTACAGGCTTTCGCCGAGGGCCGTTTCCAGCCTCGGCGAATTGTGCCGCCGTTTGGTGCGCCGCTTACTCCGCTGCTTCGGCCGGTTCAAGGGCGGGATAGTCGACGTAACCAGCGGCGCTTCCGCCATAGAAGGTCGCACGGTTGTAAGGATTGAGCGCGGCACCGAGTTGTAGACGGCGCGGCAAATCCGGATTGGCGATGAAGTGCCGCCCGAAGGCAACAGCGTCACCCTGACCGGCGCGGATCGCCGCATCGGCCGACGGACCAATGAAGCCGCCGGCGAGAATCAAGGTGCCGGGCCAGAACGGTCGCAGATCATTGATCGCAAGCGGCGCTCCGGCCTCGCCGGCATCGGTGTTGCGGGACTCGATCAGGTGAACGTATGCGATGTTGAGAGGAGCAAGCCGGGTCAGGACGTAGCTGTAGAGTCCGATCGGGTCCGCCTCGCCGGCATCGTTGACCGTGCCGAAGGGAGACAACCGAACGCCGACGCGATCGGCACCCCAGATCTCGACCAGTGCCGTCATCACGTCGATCAGCAAGCGGCTGCGATTCTCGAACGAGCCGCCATAAGCGTCCGTGCGCTGATTGGTCTTGCTGTGGAGGAACTGCTCGATCAGATAGCCATTCGCACCGTGCAGCTCGACCCCGTCGAAGCCCGCAGCCAGGGCGTTACGCGCGCCGTCACGATAGGCCTCGATGATCGCCGGAATTTCTCCGGTATCCAGAGCTCGTGGCGTCTCGAACGGCACCATCTCGAATGAAGGCGTGAACGCCTTGCCCGCTGGCGCGATCGCCGATGGCGCGACGGGCTGCACACCGTCCGGCTGGAAGCTCGGATGGGAGATGCGGCCGGTGTGCCAGAGTTGCAGAAAGATGACGCCGCCCTTGGCATGAACCGCATCGGTGATCTTCTTCCATCCCGCGATCTGTTCAGCGGAATGAACGCCAGGCGTTGCCGGATAGCCCTGTCCATAAGGCGTGACCTGTGAGGCCTCGGCAATAATCAATCCACCGGACGATGCGCGCTGTGAATAATACTTGATTGCGAGATCTGTCGGCACATTGCCGGGGACGTCTGAGCGCATGCGCGTAAGGGGCGCCATCACGACGCGGTGCGCGAGCGTATAGCGGCCGAGCTTGAGCGGGGCGAACAGATGCGCGGAACTCATGGGATTATCCTTCGGTTGAGAACGAGCTGAAACCGCATCGAATGCGCCCTCGTTCTGGTTTAATTTTGAAACCACGTAGACAAGATGCTGTAGATGGTTTAAGTTTGCAACCGATATTTTCAGCGATCCGCCTGGACGAGACCGCGGACGGGGAATGCATGAGTGAAGGGCAAACCGACTAACTTTGACATCGATGCCTGCGCCATTGCGCGATCACTCGGCGCGATCGGCGACTATTGGTCGCTTCTGATCATCCGCGACGCGCTGGCTGGAAAACGGCGCTTCGGCGAATTTCAAAAAAATCTTGGGTTGGCAAAAAACATTTTGTCCGCCCGGCTGCAAAAACTTGTCGAGCGCGGAATCCTCGCCACTGCCCCGGCTTCGGACGGCACGGCCTACAAGGAATATGTCCTCACTCCCAAAGGGAAGAAGCTTTACCTCGTCCTGGTTGCTCTCTGGCAGTGGGGCGAAGAATTCTGCTTCGCGCCTGGCGAACTCACCTACGACATGGTCGACAAGGACACGCATAAGCCGTTTCAGCCGCTCGAACTCAAGGCGCGAGATGGGCGCGTGCTCAGACCCAGGGATATGCGGCCGTGGCCGCGCCCGGTTTCAAAGGCGAGGCGCGGAGTTCGATCAAGCCGATAGATGCATGTCATGGGGCGCCACGCCATGTACAGGCGGGCGCTCCTGCCGCGGCCAAATACCCGTAAAATCAATTGAGTGCATGGTGGCTACTCGTTTGCCTCCCGCTCTGTATTCGCTGGCGATCCCCAGCTAGAATGCACGCCCTTTCGTTGAAGTCAGAGCTTAAGGCTGTCCCTTGATCCGTCTTTACATCCGCGTTCTTGAACTACTCGGCAAGGAGGCCCGCCTCGGCTGGTTCCTCGCCGTCGCCAATCTGTTGCTCGCCGTGGCGCAGTTCGCTGAACCGGTGCTGTTCGGCCGCATCATCGACGTGCTGTCCGGCAAGCCAAGTCCCGACACGCTGTTCGGCGCGGTCACCTCACCCTGGCCGCTGCTCGGCGCATGGGTCGCGTTCGGACTGTTCACGATCGTCTGTAGCGCGTTCGTCGCCTTGCAGGCGGATCGACTTGCACACCGGCAGCGGCAGGCAGTTCTCACCGGATATTTCGAACACATCATGCAGTTGCCGCTCACCTTCCACACCGGCACGCATTCCGGCCGTCTGATGAAAGTGATGCTGCAAGGCACCGACGCCTTGTGGCGGCTGTGGCTGAGTTTCTTCCGCGAGCATTTCGCGTCGATCGTCTCGCTGGTCGTGCTGCTGCCGCTGTCGCTGTACATCAACTGGCGGCTCGCGATCCTGCTGTTCATCCTGTGCGTCGTCTTCACCATCCTGACCACGCTTGTGGTGCGCAAGACCTACGGCCTGCAGATGGAGGTCGAGGAGCACTACGGCGATCTCGCGGCGCGCGCGTCGGACGCCCTCGGCAATGTGGCGCTGGTGCAGAGCTTCGTGCGCGTCGACGCCGAAGTGCAGGGCCTGCGCGGCGTCGCCGACAAGCTGCTATCGGCACAGTTACCCGTATTGTCATGGTGGGCGCTGGTGGCGGTGATGACCCGCGCCTCCACCACAATCACGATTCTGGCGATCTTCGTGGTCGGCATTGTGCTGAACAGTCAGGGACAGGCCAGCGTCGGCGAGATCGTGATGTTCGTGAGTTTCGCCACCATGCTGATCCAGAAACTCGAACAGGTCGTGAGCTTCATCAACAGCGTTTTCATGGAGGCGCCCCGGCTGCGCGAGTTCTTCGATGTGCTTGACGCGGTGCCTGCGGTGCGCGACCGACCCGACGCCATCGATCCAGGCCGCCTCACTGGCCTCGTGGAATTCAACGACGTCTCGTTCTCCTATGATGGCAAGCGCCCTGCCGTCGAGGACGTATCGTTCACCGCGCTGCCGGGACAGACTTTCGCGCTGGTCGGCGAGACCGGCGCCGGCAAGTCCACCGCGATTGCACTCTTGCATCGCGCGTTCGATCCGCAGTCGGGCTTCATCAAGGTCGACGGCATGGACATTCGCGGCATGACGCTCGCGGCGCTGCGCCGGAATATCGGCGTGGTGTTCCAGGAAGCGCTGCTGTTCAACCGCTCGATCGCCGAAAACCTGCGCGTCGGCAAGCCTGACGCGACCGACGAGGAGTTGCGCGCGGCTGCCGAGGGCGCGCAGGCGCTCGACTTCATCGAGCGCAGCGATATGAAATTCGAAACCAATGCCGGCGAGCGCGGCCGCATGCTGTCCGGCGGCGAACGTCAGCGCCTGTCGATTGCACGTGCGTTGCTGAAGAATCCGCCAATCCTGATCCTGGACGAGGCGACCAGCGCGCTCGATGCGGTCACCGAAGCCAAGGTCAACGCCGCTCTTGATACCGTGATGAAGGGCCGCACCACATTCGTGATCGCTCACCGGCTTTCAACCATCCGCAATGCGACCCGGATTCTGGTGTTCGACAAGGGCAAGGTGATCGAAAGCGGAACGTTCGATGAACTGGTGGCCAGCGGCGGTTATTTCGCCAGGCTCGCAAGAGCGCAGTTCATGGTTCAGGAGGGTGCCCATCCGGAACCGGCCAAGCGGCCGGCCGCCACGGCTTCCAGGACGTAAAGTTGTGATGCCATCGCTGGGCATAGCCGTCTGAAGGACGGCGTCGCTCCGCTCGCCCATGTCCCGGCGATCCCGATAAATTGAGTACAGTGCGCCGTCCGCCGGGATGGTCGGAACAAGTCCGGCCATGACAGAACAACGTGTGGGCATCGTCGAATTTTGGCCCATTTCATGCTTGATTGAGCTTCAAAACCCCTGTTCGGACGGGTGCGCTCCGGTATAAGTATTGTGCGCATCTGATTTGGCGATTTCGATTGCTCTCAACCCGCATGCAACACGCCGAGGAGACCATGGTTTCATTCGCCGCAGGCGTGCTCTCGAACATCGGAATCCGGTAGTGGCGCTGGTCCCTGCCCTGCTCCGGCTGCCGCCGCTGCGATCGTCTGCGCTCGTCGCGGCGATGCTGATGGCGATAATCGCACCACGCATCGCGCAGGCGGAAGCGCTGCTGGTCATCGAGGCCGACACCGGCAAGGTTCTTCAGGCGGAAAACGCGACATATCCCTGGTATCCGGCGTCCGTCACCAAAATCATGACGGCCTATGTCGCGCTCAAGGCGGTGAAGGACGGCCGCATGACGCTCGACACGCTGCTGACCGTGTCACCGACGGCGGCTGCGCAGTCACCCTCGAAAATGGGTTTCAAGCCCGGCACGCAGGTCACACTCGATAACGCGCTCAAGATGATGATGGTGAAGTCGGCAAACGACATCGCCGTCGTGATCGCCGAAGGTGTCGGCGGATCGATCGACGGTTTTTCCGCCGAAATGAACAAGACCGCGCAGCGGCTCGGCATGACGCAGACGAGCTACGTCAATCCGAACGGCCTGCCGGCGGAAGGACAGATCACCTCGGCCCGCGATCTCGGCATTCTGGCGCGCGCGATCATTCGCGATCTGCCCGAGTACGAGTATTTCATGCACATTCCAGCCATCAAGTTCGGCCGCCGCGTGACCGCCAACTTCAACAAGCTGATCGGCCGTTATCCCGGCGCTGACGGCATGAAGACCGGCTTCATCTGCGCCTCGGGCTTTAACCTTGTCGCGACCGCGACACGCAACAACAAGCGGCTGATCGCCGTCGTGCTTGGCGCGCAGTCATCCGCGCAGCGGGCTGCCAAGGCGGCGCAACTGCTCGAACGCGGCTTCGGCGGCAACAAGCTCTCCTGGCTCAAACCGTCGCTCGGCACCGTCGATGCGCTGGCGCCGATCGACGCCTCGCCGCCGAACCTGCGCGATGAGATGTGCGGACCGAAACGCAAGCGGCCTGCCGCCGAGAACGAGGAAGACGATCCGGATATCGTGGCGGACAACAACAGCAACGACTCCGGTGTGTCGATGTTCACGGCTGGTCTTCAGGCGCCGACCATGAAGGTGTCGGACCTGCTCGCGATGCCGGCTGCCGCGACAACGCCGGTCATCGTCTATACCGGCCCGGCCCGCACCGGCGCGGCCATTCTCGAAGCCGATGCCGCTGAAGCCGCCAACCAGGCAGCATCCGTGGCGAAACGGAAGAAGGGCGCCAAGGCTGCGAAGCTCGCCGCCAAACCCGAGGCCGAGGCCGCCAAACCGGACAAGAAAAACGCAAAACCCGCAGCGAAACCGGCGGCAGCGGCAAAGCCGAAAGCTGCCGCGGTGGCTCCCGCCGCCAAACCGGCTGGCGCGCCGAAAGCTGACAAGAAGCCGGATGCCGCAGCCAAACCAGCGGCTGCGAAACCTGCTGCGGCCAAACCAGCGATAGCGAAGCCAGCCGCCGCCAGTTCAGCAGCCAAACCTGCCGCTCCCGCCGCCAAACCGGCGACCAAGCCTGCCGCCCAGCAAAAGCCCGACGCCCCACCCCGGGGCTAACTCACCATCCGGCTGTGATTGTGCTTTGCGAAATCCGCATGCGTGAGCGGCCAGAGGTTTGCGTATAAAGCCTCTAAAGTGCGTCGTTACCACGCACAGGCTTGCTATGGCCTGCCGCTTCGCTCAATACTTATTTCAATACTTGAGAACATAGCCCGAGCACCCCGCCACAAGACGGGGGCCGTCAGGAAACAAGCCGAGGGGAGTGATCATGGAACGTATCTGGCTCAAGCAATATCCGGCAGGCGTGCCCGCCGACATCGACGTCAATCAGTATCCGTCGCTGGTGGAGCTGCTGGAAGAGAGCTTCAAGAAATTTGCCGACCGCAAGTCCTTCATCTGCATGGACAAGTCGATCACCTATCGCGACCTCGACGAAATGTCGGCGGCACTGGGCGCCTATCTGCAAAGCAAGGGCCTGCAGAAGGGCGCGCGCGTCGCCATTATGATGCCGAACGTGCTGCAAAACCCGGTCGCCTCCGCCGCCATTCTGCGAGCCGGCTACACCGTGGTGAACGTCAATCCGCTCTATACGCCGCGCGAGCTCGAGCATCAGCTCAACGATTCCGGCGCCGAGGCCATCATTCTCCTGGAGAACTTCGCCAGCACACTGGAGAAGGTCATCGCCAAAACCCGCATCAAGCACGTCATCATGGGCACGATGGGCGACCTGCTCGGTTTCAAGGGCGTGATCGTCAATTTCGTCGTGCGCAAGGTCAAGAAGATGGTGCCGGCGTTCTCGATTCCGAACGCGGTGGCGTTCAATGACGCCCTCGCAGCCGGACGCAAGCTGAAGCTGAACAAGCCGAAGCTGACCGGCGACGACGTCGCCTTCCTGCAATATACCGGCGGCACCACCGGCGTCTCAAAGGGCGCAACGCTGCTCCATCGCAATATTCTTGCCAACGTGCTGCAGAACGACGCTTGGCTGCAGCCCGCGCTGGGCAAGCTGCCGTCGGACCAGCAGTTCTTCAACGTCTGCGCCCTGCCGCTTTATCACATCTTCGCGCTGACGGCCTGCTTCCTGCTCTCGGTGCGCGCCGGCGGCGTCAACTTGTTGATCCCCAACCCGCGCGACATTTCGGGGTTCGTGAAAGAGCTGCAGAAGTACAAGATGCACAGTCTGCCGGCGGTGAACACGCTCTACAACGGGCTGCTCAATGATCCGGATTTCGCGAAGATTGATTTTTCTCGTCTGCTGATCTGCGTCGGGGGCGGCATGGCCACGCAGCGGCCGGTGGCCGAAAAATGGCAGGCAATCACCAAACGTCCGCTGTCCGAAGGCTATGGCCTGTCTGAAACGTCGCCGTCGCTCACGGTCACGCGCGCGGACGCAACAGAATACAGCGGCACGATCGGGCTTCCCCTGCCATCGACTATCATCTCGATCCGCGATGATAACGGCAATGAAGTGCCGCTCGGAGAAGCCGGCGAGATCTGCGCCAAGGGTCCGCAGGTGATGGCGGGCTACTGGAACCGGCCGGAGGAAACCGCGAAGGTGATGACCGCCGATGGCTTCTTCCGCACCGGCGACATCGGCATCATGTCGCCCGACGGCTACACCAAGATCGTCGACCGCAAGAAGGACATGATCCTGGTCTCCGGCTTCAACGTCTATCCGAACGAGGTCGAGGAAGTGATCGCGAGTCATCCCGGCGTGCTGGAATGCGCTGTGATCGGCGTGCCTGATGCGAAATCCACCGAGGCGGTGAAGGCCTTCGTGGTGAGGAAGGACCCCAGCCTTACCGCACAGGACATCATCAAGTTCGCAGCGACCGAACTCACCGGCTACAAGGTGCCCAAGCATATCGAGTTCAGGACCGAACTACCGAAGACCAATGTCGGCAAGATCCTGCGCCGCGAACTGCGTGACGAGAAGCCGAAGGCCGCCGCGGCGGCGGCAAGCTGAGGTCAACTGTCGTAACAAAACTCTCATGGTCGTCCCCGCGAAAGCGGGGACGACGTTGATGATTCATTCTGACCGAGCCAATGCCTGCATGACAAATCCCCAGATCTCCCCCTCCGACATCCTCACCTTCTGGCGCGATGCCGGATACGAGCGCTGGTATGGCAAGGACGACGCGTTCGATCAGGAACTGCGCGACCGCTTTATGAGTGTGTGGGAAGCGGCCCGCGACGGCAAGCTGGATGCGTGGCAGGAGAGCGATGACCGCGTGCTGGCGCTTGTCATCGTGCTCGACCAGTTTCCCCGCAACATGTTCCGCAACGATCCGCGCGCCTTCTCGACGGATGCTCTTGCCCGCAGCGTTGCCGCGCGCGCCATTACTGAGGGCCGCGACCAGCGCATCAATCCTGAGCTGCGCTCATTTCTCTATCTACCGTTCGAGCATTCCGAGGCGATGCACGATCAGGAACGATGCATCGAACTGTTCCGGACGAAAGGCGACGCAGACGGGCTGAAGTGGGCCGAACTACACGCCGATATCATACGCAAGTTTGGGCGCTTCCCTCATCGCAATGCCGTGCTCGGCCGCGCCACCACGCCGGAAGAAGCGGCGTTTCTGGATGAGGGCGGGTTCAAGGGATAGGCACCTCTTTCGTCATCCCCGCGAAGGCGGGGACCCATAGCGTCGTGGGCTACGTTGTACCGAGAACGCTCTCCGAGACAGTCTTCGACAACTGCAATCAGGGAGTATGGGTCCCCGCCTGCGCGGGGACGACCCTGAGTGTAAGTTGCTGCCGCGTGCCACGCCCGCTGTCGCCCGATCCAACCAAATCTTAACGAATCCTTGCTAAGGCGCATCCTGCCGCCATATCAGCGGATCAGGATCGAATGCCGTGGCCATCATGGAAGCTGAGAGCGCGTCTGGAACGAAGCCCGCGGGTGTGATCACGCGGCTGCGCGACGTACTCACCGGCACTTCCGAGGCTTCGTTGACCAAGCGCCTCGCTGGCACCGTTTTCCTCATTCGCGTGCTGAGCGCCGGTCTCGCCTATTTCTCGCAGGTGCTGCTCGCGCGCTGGATGGGCGGTTCGGATTACGGCATCTATGTTTACGTCTGGACCTGGGTGTTGCTGCTCGGCAGCGTGCTGGACTTCGGCATCGCGGTGTCCGCGCAAAAGATCATTCCCGAATATCGCGCCAGCGGACAGCTCTCTTTGCTGCGCGGCTTCCTGTCGGGCAGCCGCTGGATGACGCTGGCCGCGTCGACCACCATCGCGCTGCTGCTCGCGGGTCTGGTGACAATCCTGTCGCCATGGATCGATGCCCGTACCGTGGTGCCACTCTACATCGGCTGCCTCGTCCTGCCCGCCTTCGTCGTCGCCAACACACAGGATGGCCTGGCGCGCTCCTATGACTGGATGCGCCTCGGCCTGATGCCGCAGTTCATCGTGCGGCAGACGCTGATTATCGGTTTCACGGCGGGCGCGGTTGCGCTCGGCATGAACCTCGGCGCAACGGCGGCGATGATCGCCAGCGCAGCTGCGGTGTGGATCGCGATGATCGGCCAGTTGGTCGTTCTCAACCGCCGCCTGACTGCCAATGTCGAACCCGGACCGAAGACCTACGATGTGCGGAGCTGGCTGAAGGTGTCGCTGCCGATCATGATCGTCGAAGGCTTCTATTTGCTGCTGTCGTACACCGACGTGCTGGTGTTGCAGCAATTCCGGTCGTCGGAAGATGTCGGCGTCTACTTCGCCGTGGTCAAGACACTGGCGCTGGTATCGTTCATTCACTACGCGATGTCAGCGACGACCGCCCACAGGTTCAGCGAGTATCACGCCTCCGGTGACAAGGAACGCCTCTCGGCCTACATCGCCCATGCGATCAAATGGACATTCTGGCCTTCGGTTGCGGCGACCGCCATTCTTCTGGCGCTGGGCAAGCCGTTGCTCTGGCTGTTTGGCCCGCAGTTCACCGCCGGTTACGGCATCATGTTCGTGGCGGCGATCGGCCTGATCGTGCGTTCCGCGATCGGGCCGGTAGAACGGCTGCTCAACATGCTCGGTCACCAGAACATGTGCGCGCTGGCCTACGCACTTGCGTTCCTCGTCAACCTCGTGTTGTGCGTGCTGCTGGTGCCGCGCTTCGGTGGCTACGGCGCGGCCGCCGCAACCTCCATCGCACTGGTGTTCGAGACGGTCCTGCTGTTCTGGATCACCAGGAACCGCCTCGGCTTCCACGTTCTGGCGTTCGGGAAGAAAAGCTAAGCGCTTCTCAACATCACGTCATTCCGGGACGCGCTCTTGGCGCGGACCCGGAATCCCGAAGAGTTCATCGCAAACAACCGCTGGATTCCGGGTTCGTTCGCTGCGCTCACGCCCCGGGATGACAACAACTGTTACGCCGCCGTCCAGCCGCCGTCGATCGACAGGTTCGCGCCGGTGATCTGCGCCGCATCGTCGCCGCAGAGGAACAGCGCCAGCGCCGCGACCTGCTCGACGGTCACGAACTCCTTGGTGGGCTGTGCATCGAGCAGCACGTCATTGATAACCTGTTCCTTGGTCATGTTACGCGCCTTCATGGTATCGGGGATCTGCTTTTCCACCAGCGGCGTCCAGACATAGCCCGGCGAGATGCAATTGGCTGTGATCTTGTGGGTCGCAAGCTCCAGCGCCACGGTCTTGGTCAGGCCTGCGATGCCATGCTTGGCCGAAACGTAGGCCGACTTGAAAGGCGAGGCGACCAGCGAATGCGCCGATGCGGTATTGATGATGCGGCCCCAGCCGCGCTTCTTCATGCCGGGCACCGCCGCGCGAATGCTGTGGAACGCCGATGACAGGTTGATCGCGATGATCGCATCCCATTTCTCAATGGGAAAGTCTTCGATTGGCGACACGAACTGGATGCCGGCGTTGTTGACGAGGATGTCCACAGATCCGAATGTCTTCTCGCCAAGTTCGATCATGCCAGCGATTTCCGCGGCCTTGCTCATGTCGGCCGGCGAATAGGCGGCCTTGACGCCGAAATCCTTCTCGATAGCCGAGCGCTCTTTCTCGATGTCCGCCGGTATGCCGAAGCCGTTGATCACGACATTGGCGCCCGCGCCTGCGAAAGCGCGCGCATATGCGAGGCCGATGCCGCTCGTCGAGCCTGTCACCACTGCCGTTTTGCCGGAAAGAGTACCCATTTATTCGCTCCTGTTTTCACTCATTTGATTTTTTCCGACCCTGCTTCGCAAAGATCGTAGGTCACCATGGTCTCGCCGGATTGCGGCCGGTTCAGCCATTCCGGATGACTCATGGAGCAATACACATCGCGCTCGCCCGCGGCCCAGTGTTCGACCATCCCGAGCCGCGAGAAGTCGTAGTCCTTCGACGAGGCCTCGTGCGTCTTGCTACGATAAATCAGGTGGACCACCGTGATGGCGTTTTCCTTCGCCGCCTCGTTGAGTGTCGCGACCAGCGGGTCACCCTTGAAGCTCGCCGGCAGCTTGGCGATCAGCTCGCGCACCGCCTTCTTGGCGTCGTGAACCCTCTTAGCCTTGTCGGTGTTCATGCGCGTGCGGCTGGAATAGCGGATATCCTTTTCGCGCTCGGCCGCCTCTACCAGCGACTGCGGCAGCGGCCCGCGCGCACTGAACAGATCGACCTGAAAGATCAGGAGGTCGGTCTTGGTTTCGGCATCCAGCACATAATCCAGCGGCGTGTTGGAGGCGATGCCGCCGTCCCAGTAATGCTCACCTTCGATTTCGATGGGCGGGAAACCCGGCGGCAGGGCGCCGGAGGCCATGATGTGCTCCGGCCCGATTTTCTTGCCGAGTTTCTTGAACGCGTGATTGTCGAAGTACTCGAAATTTCCCGTCCTGATATTGACCGCACCGACGCTCAGGCGCACGCCGTCGTTATTGATGCGATCAAAGTCCACCAGCCGCTCCAGCGTCGCGCGCAACGGCGTGGTGTCGTAGTAGCTCTGCGACTGCGGGCTGCCCGGCGGCCAGACCGGAGCCGGCGGAAAGCGCGGCGTGAAGAATCCCGGCACGCCGAAGGTCGCGATCAGCGCGGCGCTGGTCTCGTTGAAGACCGAGCGCACGTGGTCGCTCTGCACCAGCGGAGCCCATGGCATCGGCGAGGCCGACGATACCATTTCCCAGAACTCCTTGAGTTTGCCGACCCGCTTTTCGCGCTCATTACCGGCGATGATCGCCGCATTGATCGCGCCGATCGAAATGCCGGCGATCCATTTCGGCTCGAAATCATGATGGCAGAGCGCCTGATAGGCGCCGGCCTGATAGGAGCCGAGCGCGCCGCCGCCTTGCAGCACCAGCACGCGCTGCGCCTTTGCGGGGATCGATACGGTCTCTCTGTCGGGGGAAAACTGATCCATAGGCGTTACTCACCTAGTGTCCCGTATCCGAGGTTCGCTTCGCTTTGCAGCGCTCTCCGAGCGAACCTCGGATACGAAAGGACACTAGCAAATTATGATTCTAGTGATCCTTTGGCTCTGACATTCGTAAAAGTGCCTGCGAAAGATACGATACGAATGTCAGAACCGGATCACTAGCATCGGCGGGGAACCGATGTTGCAGCACGGTGGCCTCTGTTCGCAGCCGCGTCAATCGGTCAAAAAGCTGGGACCGTCACAGAAGTTTTATCTGGAATCCGGCGAAGCGAGGATCAGGGTCCAGAACACCTTGTATTTGGTGTTCGGGACATAGGTCGCCGCGATGCCCATTTTTGTGACACCGCCGGCCAGCATGTTGGCCTTGTGAGGCGGCGAATCCCGCCAGCCCGAGAAGGCTTCCGCGAGGGTATGATACCCGGCCGAGACGTTTTCCACCGCCTTGGTGGCGTCGAAGCCCGAGGCTTTGATGCGCTTGTCGAGCGGCCCCGCCACGTTGTGATCGAGCTTGTTGCGGGCGCCCATCGCCTGCGACTGGGCTTCCGCCGCCTTCATCAGCAGGGGATCGACCTGAACCGCGCCGAGGCCATTGTTTTGGCGGTAGCCGGAGATCATCGAGGCTGCGACATTCGGATCGAGCTTCGCACCGGCACTCGCCATGCTGAGATAGAACGCCGGCTGCTCAGTGGACGGTCCATTGTCGGCCGAGCACCCACCCAAAATCGCCAGCGCCAGAATGGCCCCCGCCACGCGTATCATATGAATTCCCCAACCAGATGGTCGGCGTTTGTTGCACACCAACAGTGGCTGAATGGTGAACGGAGGTGGGATTGGGCGGGGAACCAAATGTTGGGCAATCGGCTATCGCCAATCACATATCGTCATTGCCGGGCCTGACCCGGCAATCCATCTCTTCGGGAAGACACTTCTTTGATGGATGGCCGGGTCAGGCCCGGCCATGACGCTCGGTTTTTATTTCACGACTGCGCCGGGAACAGCCGGTAGCGCCGGGGCTGCAGGCTGACCACGTCACCTGGCTTGAGATCGCGGTCGCGCGGGGCGTCGATCTCGATCAGGGTCTCATTGGCGCCATTATGCAGGACCACGTCGGCGCGCTGGGTCGGGCCGAACGCACGCACATGCTTGACGTCGCCCTCGAAGATACCGCTGCCGTTCGGCACGATCGATACATCATGGCGGCGGATGAACAGGTTCGACGGCCCCGACGCGGCGTCGCGCGGCTCGAGGTTCAGAACCCTGTCGCCGAGCCGGACCTTGCCGTCCGTCACCTGCACCGGCAGCACGATGGACTCGCCGATAAAGCCGTGAACGAAGGCGGTGGCCGGGTTGTCGTAAACGTCACCCGGCGTGCCGATCTGTTCGATCTTGCCCTTGTCCATCACCACCACGCGGTTGGCGACTTCCAGCGCCTCTTCCTGATCGTGGGTGACGAAAATCGACGTGACGTGAATCTCGTCATGGAGCTGACGCAGCCAGCGGCGCAATTCCTTGCGCACCTTGGCGTCGAGCGCACCGAACGGCTCATCCAGCAGCAGGATGCGCGGCTCGATGGCGAGCGCGCGCGCCAGTGCAATGCGCTGGCGCTGGCCGCCGGACAGCTGGCTCGGATAGCGATCCGCCAGCCAGTCGAGCTGCACCAGATCGAGCAATTCCTTCACACGCTTCTTGATGTGCGTCTCGTCCTTGCGGATCGCGCGCGGCTGCACCCGCAGGCCGAAGGCGACATTCTCGAACACGCTCATATGGCGGAACAGCGCGTAGTGCTGGAACACGAAACCGACATGACGCTCGCCGGCGCCGCGCGACAGCGCATCTTCGCCATCGAAAATCACCGAGCCTTCATCCGGCCAGTCAAGACCCGCGATGATCCGCAGCAGCGAGGTCTTGCCGGAGCCCGATGGCCCCAGCAGCGCCACCAGTTCGCCAGTGGCAACCTTGAGATCGACATGATCGAGCGCGGCGAACGTGCCGAACTTCTTCACGATGTTGCGGACTTCAATCGTCACTTGCGGTCTGTCCTTCTTCGAGATGGCTTTCGAGGACCGTTTTCACGATCAGCGTGACGAGCGCCAGGAATGCGAGCAGCGACGCGATCGCGAACGAAGCCACAAACTGGTACTCATTGTACAGGATTTCGACGAGCAGCGGCATGGTGTTGGTCTCGCCGCGGATATGGCCCGAGACCACCGAAACCGCGCCGAATTCGCCCATGGCGCGGGCGTTGCACAACAGCACGCCGTAAAGGATACCCCATTTGATATTGGGGATAGTCACGCGCAGAAAGGTGCGCAGGCCGGACGCGCCGAGCGAAATCGCTGCCTCCTCCTCCTGGGTTCCCTGCTCCTGCATCAGCGGAATCAGTTCGCGCGCCACGAACGGAAATGTCACGAAGGTCGTCGCCAGTGCGATGCCGGGCACTGCGAACAGGATCTGCACGCCATGCGCCATCAGCCAGGTGCCGAAATAGCCCTGCGCGCCGAACAACAGCACAAACACCAAACCCGAGATCACCGGACTGACCGAGAACGGAAGATCAATCAGGGTGATCAGGAACACCTTGCCGGGAAATTCGAACTTCGCGATCGCCCACGCCGCGATCACGCCGAACACGAGGTTCAATCCCACCGAGATGACGGCGACCGTCAGCGTCAGCCTGATTGCCGACAGCGCTTCGGGATCAGACAGCGCGGCAAAATAGGCACCGATGCCTTTCAAGAAAGCTTCGGTGAACACCACGACCAGCGGCAGAACCACGAAGATCGTCAGGAATCCGATCGCGATGGCGATGAGAAACCAGCGCACCAACACCGGTTCGGTTCTAACCTGATGCGCGGGCGCGGTGGGGCGGCGTTTGGTGACCATGATGACGCCGCTCAGACTGAAACCGCGACGCCGCGCGTTTGCGCCCAGCGTTGAATGCGGTTGATGGTGAAAATGATCAGGAACGAGACGATCAGCATGATGACGGCGATTGCGGTCGCGTCCGCATAACGGAACTCCGATAGCCGGATCACAATCAGCAGCGGCGCGATCTCCGAGACGTTCGGCAGGTTACCGGCGATGAAGATAACCGAGCCATACTCTCCGACGGCCCGCGCGAACGCCAGCGCGAAGCCGGTCAGAATCGCCGGCGTCAGACTTGGAAGGATCACGCGGCGGATGATGTCCCAGCGCGATGCGCCGAGGCTCGCGGCGGCCTCCTCGACCTCGACTTCAAGATCGAGCAGCACCGGCTGCACGGTGCGCACCACGAACGGAAATCCGATAAAGATCATCGCGACAAAAATGCCGATCGGCGTGAAGGCGACCTTGATGCCCCACTCCGCCAGTGGCGCGCCGAGCCATCCCTTTTGCGCGAACAGCGCTGTCAGCGCCACGCCGGCAACGGCCGTCGGCAGCGCGAACGGGATATCAACAATGGCGTCGAAGATGCGACGGCCGGGAAACTTGTAACGCACCAGCACCCAGACGATCACCATGCCCATCACGAGATTGACGATGGCCGCGAGGAACGCGAGGCCGAACGAAATTTTCAGCGCGTTGAGGGTGCGGCGGGCTGTGAGAATATCCCAGAACTGGAGCAGGCTGAGTTCTGAAGTCTTGAGGAAAAGGCCTGCGAGCGGAAGCAGCACGATGATCGACAGCCACGTCAGCGTCAGCCCCATGGTGAGGCCAAAACCCGGCAATGCCCGTCGTCGTCCTGTTCCTCCGCTCACGATGCCCCCACCACTCCGCGATCAGATCAGTTCTTGTAGATCTGATCGAAAACGCCGCCTTCACCGAAGTGTTCCTTTTGCGCCTTGGTCCAGCCGCCGAACACATCGTCGATGGTGAAAAGATCAACCTTTGCAAAGGAATCCGCGAACTTTTCGCCGACCGCCGCGTCGCGCGGACGGTAGAAATTCCGTGCCGCGATCTCCTGGCCTTCCCTGGTGTACCAGTATTTCAGGTAGGCTTCAGCAGCGGCGCGGGTGCCCTTCTTGTCGGCGACCGTGTCCACCACCGAGATCGGCGGCTCGGCCAGGATCGACAGCGGCGGCGCCACGATCTCGAACTTGTCCTTGCCGAATTCCTTGACCGCGAGGAACGCCTCGTTCTCCCACGCCAGTAGCACGTCGCCGACGCCGCGCTCGACGAACGTCACAGTCGATCCACGCGCGCCGGTATCAAGCACCGGCACGTTCTTGTAGATGTCGCCGACGAACTTCTTCGCCTTGTCCTCGGAGCCGTACTGCTTCAGCGCGTAACCCCACGCCGCGAGATAATTCCAGCGCGCTCCGCCGGAGGTCTTCGGGTTCGGTGTGATGACCTGCACGCCGCTCTTGATGAGATCGTCCCAGTCCTTGATGCCTTTGGGATTGCCCTTGCGCACGAGGAACACGATGGTCGAGGTGTAAGGCGACGAATTCTGCGGCAGCTTCTTCTGCCAGTCCTTCGTGATCAGATTCTTGCTGGCGATCGCGTCGATGTCATAGGCGAGCGCAAGCGTCACCACGTCGGCCTGCAAGCCGTCGATCACCGAACGCGCCTGCGATCCCGAGCCGCCATGCGACTGCTTGATCTCGATGCTCTTGCCGGTTTCCTTCTGATACGCGGCAACGAACGCCTTGTTGAAGTCGCCATACAGCTCGCGCGTCGGATCGTATGACACATTGAGCAGCGACACATCCGCGGCGAACGCAGAGCCAGCCCAGATCAAACTTCCAATCACGAGAAGACGGCTGATCATTGAATTGGGGCGAACCATTTCAAACTCCATTCGAACTGACGGCATCATCGCCATCAGGGAAGGCGTGAAACTCTGGAACTCGCGCGATTATGTCAACGAAACCGGATTTCATTGTTAGCAGGATTGCTGGACGAACGTTCCAAGAAATCGCGATTCTCAAGAAGGCAAGATTTTATGCGGTTTTGGTGACGTGAATTCCGCACTCCGTCTTGCCTCGATCGCGCCAGCGGCCCGCGCGTGGATCCTCGCCGGGCAGCGTGCGGCTGGTGCAAGGCATACACCCGATCGAGGTGAAGCCGGATGCGACCAAAGGATGCGGCGGAAGATTCATCGTCGCATAAAGCGCCTTGAGTTCCTCCAGCGTCGCGTTCGCCAGCGGATTGAATTTCAGCCGCGCACCGTCGGCTTCGACCACCGGAATTGCAGCGCGGTCGCCGCCCTGGAATCGCTTGCGGCCATTGATCCAGCCATCGAACGGTGACAGCGCACGTGCCAGCGGCTCGACCTTTCGGATGAAGCAGCACTGATCGGGATTCGAGAACCACAGATCGCGGTCCTTGTCCTCGCGGTCGAGCGTATCCGGCAACGGATGAATGGTGCGGACATCGGTGAGCCCGAGCAGCTTCGTCAGCGTATCGCGATAGGCCAGCGTTTCCTCGAACAGCCAGCCGGTGTCGAGAAACACCACCGGAATCGCCGGATCGACGTCGGCCGCGATTTTCAGGAGCGCAGCCGACTCGGTGCCGAACGACGACACCACAGCAAGCTTGTCACGGCCGACAGCCTTGACGGCGGCCGCGATGATCTCGCCGGGCGACGCCTTGGCGAGCGCGCGGTCAAGTTCGGCGGCTTCGGCAACGATCAGCGATGACGAAGGGGTCGCAGGCGCCTGCGACAGGAATGAGGGTGCAGCAGTGGTCATGAACGCACTCCTTCCGGCAGATGCATCAACCGGCGGTGAAACGCCGTGACGCGGCCGTCGCCGGTCGGCTGATAGAACACCGAATAACGCTTCGCCACGACGGCGAAGGCTTCGGCATCGCTCTGCTTCTTGACCTCAAAGGCATCGAACCCGGCGCGCAGCATGAATACGAACTGATCGCGCAGCACCTGGCCGGTCGCGCGCAACTCGCCGCGGAACTTGTACCGCTCCCGCAGCAGGCGCGCCTGGGTATAGGCACGGCCATCCCGGAACACCGGGAACACCAGCGCCACCGCCGCCAGCCTGCCGAGATACGGCAGCAGATCGTCGATATCCCGGTTGTTCGGCCAGATCACCCCTAGCCTGTCCTTGCGCGAGAGCGCCTTCTCGGGGTCGGCGAGAAACCGCTCGGCGGAGACCAGCACCGCGCCGCCGGCGGGAAGCTCCGCGTCGTCGGCAAGATACACGAATTCGTCGGTGACGATGGCGTTGCCCTTAACGAGTGGCATAGACCCGCTCCTTGAAAGGCTCGACGCCAAGACGCTTCACCGCATCGACGAACAGTTCTTGAGGACGCTGGCGCAGCGCCAGATAGGCCTCGACGATATCCTCGATCACATCGGCCACCTGATCGAATGGCACCGCGGGCCCGACGAGGACACCGAGCACGGCGTTCTCATCGGCGCGGCCGCCGATGGTGATCTGGTAGAATTCCTCGCCGTTCTTCTCGACGCCGAGAATGCCGATATGGCCGACATGGTGATGGCCGCAGGCATTGATGCAGCCGGAGATGTTGATGTGCAGCCGGCCGATCAGGTTCGCGGTGTCATGGTTGGCGAACCGCCGCGTGATTTCCTGCGCAATCGGGATCGAGCGCGCATTGGCCAGCGAGCAATAATCAAGCCCCGGGCACGCTATGATATCGGTGACAAGATTGACGTTCGGGGTCGCGACGCCGATCTTGTCGAGTGCGCGCCACAGCGCCGGCAGGTCACGCTTGGCGACATGCGGCAGCGCCAGGTTTTGCTCGTGACCGACGCGGATTTCGCCGAACGAATACTTGTCCGCGAGATCGGCAATCTCGTCGAGCTGCTCGGCCGTGGCGTCGCCCGGAGGCCCGCCTACCGGCTTCAACGACAGCGTGACGATGCCGTAACCGGGCTGCTTGTGCTCGGCTACGGAATTTTTGTACCAGGCCTCGAAATTCGGATTTTGCAGCGCCTTCTTCAATTCGTCCGGCATGTCCGGGAGCTTTTCGTACTTCGGATAGAAAAAGCGCGAGCGGATATCCTCAACCTCGGCATCATCGAGCGCCAGTGCGCCGTCGCGCATCTGCACCCACTCTTCCTCGACTTCCTGCTTGAACTTCTCGATGCCAAGCTCGTGGACCAGGATCTTGATGCGCGCCTTGTAGATGTTGTCGCGGCGGCCATACTGGTTGTAGACGCGCAGGATCGCCTCGACATAGCTCAGGATGTCGCGGCTGCTGACGAATTCATTGATGGTCTTGCCGATGAACGGCGTGCGGCCCAGACCACCGCCGACCAGCACCTCGAAGCCGGTCTCACCCGCGGCATTCCTGTGAATGCGCAGGCCGATATCGTGAACCTTGACGGCCGCGCGGTCGTGCTCGGATGCAGTGATCGCGAACTTGAACTTGCGCGGCAGGAACGAGAACTCCGGATGCAGCGTCGAATACTGCCGCAGGATTTCCGCCCAGATGCGCGGGTCCTCGACTTCGCCCGGCGCCACACCTGCCCACTGGTCGGAGGTGACGTTGCGAATGCAATTGCCTGAGGTCTGCATGCCGTGGATACCGACTTCGGCGAGGTCCGCCAGTGCGTCGGGAAGCTCGGCGAGTTTGATCCAGTTGTACTGGATGTTCTGCCGGGTGGTGAAATGACCGTAGCCGCGGTCATACTTGCGCGCGACATGCGCCAGCGCGCGCATCTGCTTCGACGACAGCGTCCCGTATGGGATCGCGATCCGCAGCATATAGGCGTGCAGTTGCAGATAGACGCCGTTCATCAGGCGCAACGACTTGAATTCGTCCTCGGTCAATTCGCCGGACAGACGGCGCGCCACCTGATCGCGGAATTCCAGGACACGTTCGTTGACGATGGTCCGGTCGAGTTCGTCGTAAGCGTACATAACAACTGCCTTGAAGGGTCGCGGCTCAGGCCGAAACGAGAAGATCGATGGTGACGCCCTGCTGGCGGATTTTCTCGCGCAGATTGCCGGGCTGGATGCCATCCTCGCCGATTTCCACCGGCGCGATGTAGGCGCCCACGGCACCAACGTCATCTGCGACAGATTCAGCGAGCAGGGCGCGCGCGTCGTCTGCGGTCCGGACGATGGCGGCGTCGGACAGCTCGACCGACCAGCCATGCGAAACGGTGCGATAGATCACGGCTCCGTCGCCGGTACGGTTGGCGGTGACGATGGAAGGACCGGTGATCTTGATTTTCTGCTGCAGGGGAGATGTCATTCGGCAACCATGAGAAGGTCAGAGATGAGGTCATCCGGGCTCGCATTGCGCCACGGGGCGGATCGGGCGACGACGTCGCCGATAATCAGGATTGCAGGACCGCCCTCGACCTGCTCGGCGAGCGCAGGCAGATCGCGAAGCTTGCCGACCACGGCCTTGGCGTCGGGCCTGGTCGCACGCGCGAACACACCGACTGGCGTGCCGGGCGAACGTCCTGCAGCGAGCAAACCTTCGCGAATGGTCGGCGCGGCCGTCATGCCCATGTAGACCACGACGGTCATTTTGGTATCGGTCAGCGCGGACCAATCGACGTTGCCCGCATCTTCCGCCTTGTGGGCGGTGAGGAACGTGATGCGCAGCGCTTCCTGGCGATAAGTCAGCGGCACTTCGGACTGGGCTGCGGCGCCCAATCCAGCGGTGATGCCGGGAATAACGGAATAAGTCACGCCTGCCGCACGCAGCGCCGCGATCTCTTCGCCGCCACGCCCGAAGATAAAGGGATCGCCGCCCTTGAGGCGCACAGCACGTTTGCCAGACTGCGCGGCTTCGATCAGCAGGCGATGAATCTTGTCCTGCCCGATGCCGGGCTTGCCGACACGCCGGCCAACCGGCACCCGTGCCGCGTCACGGCGCACGCGGTCGAGAATCTCAGGGGAAACGAGATCGTCGTAGAACACGACGTCGGCATCCTGCAATGCGCGCAGCGCCTTGACCGTCAGCAGGTCCGGATCGCCGGGCCCCGCACCGACCAGCGTGACGAAGCCTTCGCCGCCGCTTGCCGCGAACGCCACCGGATCATGCATCGAGATGAGCTTGCGCTCGGCGTCCTGAATGCGCCCTGCAAGAACATCCGCGCCAATCGGTCCATCGATCACGCGCTCCCAGAACAGCCGGCGCATCGCCAAATCAGGAAGACGCGACTTGATCGAATCGCGCCAGCGCCCGGCGAAGGACGCAAGATCGCCGATCCGCGCCGGCAGCAACGCCTCGATGCGTTCACGCACGCGGCGGGCGACTACAGGCGATGCACCGCCGGTGCCAACGGCGACGACGACATCACCGCGGTCGACGATGGCGGGGACAATGAATGTGGAATGCGCGGCTTCATCCATCACGTTGACGGGAATGCCGAGCGAACGAGCGCGCGCCGCCATGGCATGGCCGGTATCGCCGGCGCCCGCGCAGAGAATTGCAATCACATTGGAAAGATCGGCGGTAAGCGGGTCACCTGCGGCGCGCTCGACGCGCTCAGCAGACGCGGCATCGAGCCGCGACACATCATGGTTGCCGTCGGTCGCGAACCAGCGCACGCGCGCACCCGCCGCCAGCAGCAGGCGCAGTTTTGCCTGCGCAGGCTCGCCCTCCCCCACCAGAACGATGGGGCCGGCTTGCAGATCAAGAAATACCGGCAGAAACCGCATACGAAACTCCGCTTCCCCATTTACAGGGTTGACTGAAATTATTTTCTATTTATGTATCTTGCAAGCGGCATAAATAGAAAATTATTTCTTCTACGCTGCGCCGCAAAACTAGAATTTGGTACCACAAACCGCGCGTAAAAGAGATGCATCTTCTCATGACATATCTGGATGGCGATCCGTCCCGTCTGAGTGCCACTGCATCTGGCGCATGCAACGGCCTGCGGGCGCAGCCCGCTTTCGGGACGGAGTAATCCCATGGCGAACTCTTTGGCGGCCTCTCCCGCATCCAAGCCTGCTCCCCCATCCAGATCGGTCGCGCCGTCTATGGACCATCTGGACGAGCTCGAAGCGCAGAGCATCTACATTTTCCGGGAGGCCTTCGCGCGGCTGAAGAAGCTCGCGCTGCTGTGGTCGCTCGGCAAAGATTCCAATGTGATGATCTGGCTGGCGCGCAAGGCGTTCTTCGGCAAGGTGCCGTTCCCGGCGCTGCACGTCGACACGCAGAAGAAATTCCCTGAGATGTATGCCTTCCGCGATCAGTACGCGAAGGAATGGGGCCTCGACCTCAAGGTCGATTTCTGTCCGCCGATCGAGGAGATCGACCCGACGCTGCCGCCCGCCGCGCGCTCCGCCGCGCGCAAGACCGAAGGCCTCAAGCTTGCACTCGCCAAATACGGCTTCGACGGATTGATCGCCGGCATCCGCCGCGACGAAGAAGCGACGCGCGCGAAAGAGCGCGTGTTCTCGCCGCGCGGACTTGAAGGCGGCTGGGACGTGCGCGATCAGCCTCCGGAATTCTGGGATCACTTCAATGCCTCGCCGCCGCAGGGCGCGCATCTGCGCATCCATCCGATCCTGCACTGGACCGAGGAAGACATCTGGGCCTACACCCAGCGCGAAAACATTCCAATCATCCCGCTTTATCTGTCGAACAACGGCAAGCGCTACCGCTCGCTGGGCGATCAGGACATTACCAATCCAGTCGCCTCGAACGCCTCGAACATTGAAGAGATCCTGATCGAACTGCACGGCACCAAGGTGCCGGAGCGTGCCGGACGCGCGCTCGACCATGAAACCGAAGATGCCTTCGAGCGGCTTCGTGTCGCCGGTTATCTCTGACGTCAGATGAGCGCCCCGATGAACATCGCTGTCTCCAAAATCGAGTCCAAGGCTTCTATCGCACCCGCCCCGAACGGTGCGACCCGACCTCAGGTCCGCATCGTCATCGTCGGACACGTCGATCATGGCAAATCCACGCTGGTCGGCCGCCTGCTGCATGAAACCGGCAGCCTGCCCGACGGCAAGCTGGAGATGCTGAAGGCCGTCAGCGCGCGGCGCGGCATGCCGTTCGAATGGTCCTTCCTGCTCGACGCTTTGCAGACCGAGCGCGACCAGGGCATCACCATCGACACCACGCAGATCCGCTTCCGCACGCCGTCGCGCGATGTCGTGCTGATCGATGCGCCGGGCCATGCGGAATTCCTCCGCAACATGATCACCGGCGCTTCACAGGCCGACGCCGCGGTACTCATCATCGACGCACTTGAAGGCGTGCGCGATCAGACCCGCCGTCACGGCTATCTGCTGCATCTGCTCGGCGTCAAACAGGTCGCCATCGTCGTCAACAAAATGGACCGCGTCGATTACAGCGCCGCGCGCTTCAAGGAAATCAGCGACGAGATTTCGGCGCATTTGACGAGCCTCGGCGTTGCGCCGACGGCGATCGTGCCGATTTCGGCGCGCGACGGCGACGGCGTCGCCGAGCGCACGCCCAATATCAAGTGGTACAGCGGGCCGACGGTCGTCGAAGCGCTCGATGCGCTGACCCCGGCACGCCCGCTCGATGAACTGGCGCTGCGGTTTCCGGTGCAGGCGATCTACAAGTTCGATGACCGGCGGATCGTCGCAGGCCGTATCGAATCCGGTAACCTCAAGACCGGCGATGAAATCGTCATCATGCCCGCGGGCAAGGTCGCCAGGGTCAAGTCCATGGAAGGCTGGCCGATGACGCCGGTGACCAGCCCGCAAGGCGCGGGCCGCTCGGTCGGCATCACGCTGGACCGCGAGCTGTTTCTGGAGCGCGGCGACATCATCGCGCATTCGCATGCCACGCCGCGCGACACACGCCGGCTTCATGCGCGCATTTTCTGGCTGCACGACACGCCGCTGAAAGCGGGCATGTCGGTTTTGGTCCGTCTCGGCACCATGGAAACCCGCGCCACCATCGTCGAGATCAACAAGGCCGTTGATCCCGGCGAGCTTGCCAGCGTCGAGACGTCTGCGATCGCGCGCAACCATGTCGGCGAGATCGATATCGCACTGGCGAAGCCTGTCGCAGCCGACCCCTATACGGAGAACCCGCGCACCGGACGCCTTGTCATTGAGGTCAACGGCCGCATCGCCGGCGGCGGGCTGGTGCTCAGCGTCGATTCCGGCCAGCGCGCCGTGCCGGTCGACATCGTGCCGGTCGAATCCGCGCTGCGGCCTGATGAGCGCTCGGCGCGTTACGGTCACGGCGGCGCCGTGGTCTGGCTGACCGGCCTGCCCGGTTCGGGCAAGTCGACACTGGCGCGCGCCCTCGAACGCAAGCTGTTCAGCCGCGGCGGCTCGCCGTTGCTGCTCGACGGCGACACCTTGCGCGCCGGGCTCAACGGCGATCTCGGCTTCTCGCCGAAAGACCGCACCGAGAACATCCGCCGCCTTGCCGAGATGGCGACCCATCTGGCCCGCAACGGCCATATCGCTATCGTTGCGGCCGTTTCGCCGTCGAGCGAGGACCGGACACAGGCGCGGCGCATTGCCGACGACCTGTTCCGGGAGGTCTATGTGGCGACACCGGCGGAGGTTTGCGAAAGCCGCGATCCAAAGGGGCACTATGCCAAGGCGCGCGCCGGCAATCTGCCGAGCTTCACCGGCATCGCCAATGACTATCAGCCGCCCACGAGCGCCGAATTGACGATCGACACCTCGGCACGTTCGGTTGCCGACGCCGCCGACGAGATCGAACGGCTGCTGGCTTCGACCGGCGTTCTGTTCGGCGAACTCGACGATCTCGCCGCCAACATCTGAGCGGGCCCTCCCTCCCGGTCCGCTCCGGCCGCTTCTGCTCTGCGAAACCAGGCCTCGCCGGATACCGGCGGGGGACCCTGATATACGCCTTTCGGACGAGGGAAAGGCCTTCTCATAGGCCCGGCTTTGGCGCTAAAACCTTCCACCAGTGGAGTGGATTTGACATTCGCGACGGTGCTGCCGCGAATTCACACCGCGAATGTCAAATCCAAAACTCCACTGGAAACTGATAGTTGCTAGTGGTCCTTCGATTCTGACATTCGCAAGGATATCCGCCGAGATGGGAGGCGAATGTCAGAATCGGACCACTAGGCCACTTTCCGTGGCCATCATCACCTTACCTGAGGCTTCAAAACAGCGTTTTAGAACGCCGTTTTCCGTGGGATTTATCATGAAACGTATCGACGCCAGCGGTCTGAAGATCGCTCCTGTTCTGTTCGACTTCATTGCCAAGGAAGCGACCGCCGGCACCGGTGTCTCAGCCGACGCCTTCTGGGCCGGCCTCGCCGGAATTGTCAAGGATCTGGCCCCCCGGACCCGCGAGTTGCTCGCCACCCGCGATGCGTTGCAGGCCAAGATCGACGGCTGGCACAAGGCGAACAAGGGCAAGGCGTTCGACATGAATGCCTACACCGCCTTCCTGAAAGAGATCGGCTACCTGCTGCCGGAGCCCGCCGCCAAGGAAGTGCAGACCGCGAATGTCGATGAAGAACTCGCAGCCATGTTCGGTCCGCAGCTTGTCGTGCCGCTGACCAACGCGCGCTACTCGCTGAACGCAGCGAACGCGCGCTGGGGCAGCCTCTATGATGCGTTCTACGGCACCGACGCCATCCCGCACGATCCGAGCGAGAGCGGCAAGGGCTACAACAAGGCGCGCGGCGACAAGGTGATCGCCAAGGCCAAGGCATTCCTCGATCAGGCCGCGCCGCTTGCCACCGGTAATCACAGCGACGTCACCGCCTATCACATCGAGCACGGCCAGCTTGCCGCCAAGCTCAAGAGCGGCAACGCCACCGCGCTCAAGAACAAGGCCCAGCTCGTCGGCTATCAAGGCGACGCAGCCTCGCCGAACTCGATCCTGCTGGTCAACAACGGCATGCACATCGACGTGCAGATCAACCGCAGCAACACCATCGGCAAGGACGATCCCGCCGGCGTTGCCGACATGATCCTCGAGTCCGCGGTTTCGACCATTCTCGACATGGAAGACTCGGTCGCCGCCGTCGATGCCGAGGACAAGGTTCTGGTCTATCGCAACGTGCTCGGCCTGATGAACGGAACGCTGTCCGCCGACTTCGAAAAGGGCGGCAAGACACTGACCCGCGCACTGAACGCCGACCGCACCTACACGGCCGCGGAAGGCAAGGGTGAAGTGAAGCTGCACGGCCGCAGCATGATGCTGATCCGCAACGTCGGTCATCACATGTTCACCGACGCGGTACTCGACGGCGAAGGCCAGGAAGTTCCGGAAGGCATTCTCGATGCCGCAGTCACCGGTCTCCTTGCGCTTCACGACCTGAAGGGCAAGACCAGGCTGAAGAACAGCCGCAAGGGCTCGGTCTATATCGTGAAGCCGAAGATGCACGGTCCGGACGAGGTCGCGCTCACGGTCGATATCTTCGGCCGCGTCGAGAAGATGCTGTCGATGGCCGCCAACACGATGAAGGTCGGCATTATGGACGAGGAGCGCCGCACCACGGTGAACCTCCAGGCGTGCATCCAGAATGCCGCGCAGCGCATCTGCTTCATCAACACGGGCTTCCTCGACCGCACCGGCGACGAAATCCATACGTCGATGGAAGCGGGCCCGATGATCCGCAAGAACGACATGAAGGCGCAGCCCTGGATCAAGGCTTATGAGGACTGGAACGTGGACACCGGTCTGGTGAACGGCCTGCCCGGTCACGCCCAGGTCGGCAAGGGCATGTGGGCGGCTCCCGACAAAATGGCGGACATGCTGGCGCAGAAGATCGCGCACCCGCAGGCCGGCGCCTCCACGGCGTGGGTGCCCTCGCCCACCGCAGCGACGCTGCATGCCCTGCACTATCATCAGGTCGATGTCGGGGCGCGGCAGAAGGAACTGAGGAGCCGTCCGAAGGCGAAGCTTTCGGACATCCTCACCATTCCGGTTTCGCAGTCGAACTGGGCGCCGGACGACGTCAAGCAAGAGATCGACAACAACTGCCAGGGCATCCTCGGCTACGTCGTGCGCTGGATCGATCAGGGCGTGGGGTGCTCCAAGGTGCCGGACATTCACGATGTCGGCCTCATGGAGGATCGTGCCACGCTGCGCATCTCCGCGCAGCACCTCGCCAACTGGCTGCATCAGGGCGTCGTCACCAGGGATCAGGTGATGGAGTCGCTGAAGCGCATGGCGGCGATCGTCGACAAGCAGAACGCAGGCGATGCGCTCTACAAGCCGATGGCGCCGAAATTCGACGGCGTGGCGTTCCAGGCCGCCTGCGACCTGATCTTCAAGGGCCGCGAGCAGCCGAACGGCTACACCGAGTTCATTCTGCACGCGCGCCGCAAGGAAGCGAAGGCAGCGGGGTAAGCTTCCGTGCCCCGGACGCAGCGCGTCACGCGGTGATGCACTGCTGAGCCGGGGCTGCTCCACGTTTGTCCGCAATGATCCCGGTTTCGCGAAGCAGCGTTACATCGCGCCCGGGACACGCTCGCACCGATCGAAGAAAGCCCCGGCGCATTTGCCGGGGCTTTTTGTTTGTCCTGAAACCAGGAATACCCGTTCGTGGAAACTCAGACTGAACCGCAATTTCTCGTTCGGTCACTCCCGCGAAAGCGGGGACGGCCAGGAGCTGGAGCGTCCTAAACCACCGCAAGATATTTCAGAATCGAAATAATACCGATGATGATGACGATGACGCGAACGATCTGTTTGGCGCGGCCGTCGATCGGCAGCAGATTGACCAGATAAAGGACAAGGATGACGACAAGAAATGTAATCAGGACGCTGATAAGCAAAGACATGATGACCCCTCACGAAGTCGTTTCGGCTGGATGCGAGAGTCATGCCTCGTATCCTGCACGCCAACGATCCCGCTGAGGTTTGGTTCCTCTTAAGGAACAACGATCATAGCCTCGTTGTTATTGCGCGGCGACTACAGGCAGCCGTTCGAATTTTGCCCGAACGGATTTCGGCGCCGGCGTAAAATTCAGCGCCGCGCTGCGACGGCTGTAACCCGCGACCATCAGGCCATCCGCGCCCGCGACGAAGTCACCCTTGCGCAGGGTCGGATCGTCTTCGATCTTGACCGATGCCAGTCCCGCCGGATCCTTGCCGTTACAAGTGCAACCCGCGACCAGCTCCTTGCGATAGCGGAATGCATTCGGCAGATCGGAATATGATCTGCCGGTATCGCTCGACGCGTTGTCGATCGAGCCGCCGTGATAGACTCTCGTCTCGGCCGCAGGACAGAAACTCTTGCAGGCTTCCGCCTTGGTCTGACCGTCAGATGCGGCAACCGGGAAATAACGGCCATCGCAGGTCCGCACGCAGTACGTTGTCGATCCGCCGCTATAGCTGCCGCCATAGATGTTGACCCGTCTGCCCGGCGACGGCTGTGCGTCACCGAACGGGGAAGCGAACGGCATCGACGGCGGCGGATTCGGGTGTCCGTTGTCGTTCATGACACCGCCGAAGAAGGAGGAGAAAAAGTCGCGGGCATGCGCTGACGACGCATCCACCGACACTGCGACAAGCCCAATCGCGACGGCGACCGCCATCGATCGGCAACACAACTCTACCTGACGCATAACGCCCTCTTCAGCCGGATCCATCCGGTACACCGCATGCTCAAAATTTTCACTCAATATAATCCGGACAATTTGACGTTATGTGACGCGGGCGGCGCTGTATCGCTGACGCGAAGCGGCTTAAGCGCACCGGCTTTCGGCGTAGCTCTCTCTTTCATCACGCCCGCTTCGAGGCGGCTGCTCTTCGGCAGGACAATGACCTTGGTGCCGACCGTGACGCGGCTGGCCAGATCCTGCACATCCTCGTTGGTCAGACGAATGCAGCCGCTGGAGACGAACTTTCCGATGGTGGACGGATCGTTGGTGCCGTGAATGCGGTAAGAACTGGAGCCGAGATACATCGCAGCCGCGCCCAATGGATTTCCGGGGCCGCCGGCCACAAAGCGCGGCAGATAGGGCTGACGCGCGATCATCTCCGCGGGCGGATGCCAGTCAGGCCATGCCGCCTTGCGCGATACGGTCTGAACACCGGACCAGGTGAAGCCTTCGCGGCCGACGCCCACGCCGTATCGGATGGCGCGGCCCTGGCCCAGCACGTAGTAGAGCGTGGTATTGCCGGTATCGATCACGATCGTGCCAGGTGCTTCGCGGCTTTCGAACGAGACGATCTTGCGCCGCAGCCGCTCCGGAAGAACCGTGGCGCCATCGTCCTCGGTCACATGTGGCGACGGCAGCGACTGCTGATCGGACCAGAACGTCCCTTGAGACGATCCCTGGGACGATCCCTGGTAAACTCCCGCATATCCAAGTGTTTGAGACATCGCCGGTGTCGCCAGACCCGCCGGCAGTGCCATCGCTGCGACGGCGAGGCTGCAGGCGGACCGAAGGGATGTGGTGAAGAACCGGGAAACGGAATTTCCAGACACTGAATTCGCCTGCGCCGAATGTGTCATGACCCTGCCTCGTGTTCTGCGATGGCATCGTGTGATGCGGATACAGAGCGAACGCGGGCCTACGGCTTCTGGTTCCGGGCACGCCGCCTTCCGAAATGATTTGTGAGAATCCGCAGGTCCCAGGTTCAGGCCCTTGCGGCGGAACATTGGGACTGCCTGCCGGTTAGCGGTCCCTGAAGCCGGTGCATGACAGTGGGCCCCGGCGAGAATCGAGGACTTTAGTCATGTCACTTGGCACCATTCTCATCATTATTTTGATCCTGATCCTGCTCGGCGTCATTCCAAGCTGGGGCCACAGCGCCAACTGGGGTTACGGCCCGTCTGGAATCGTCGGCACCATTCTGGTGATCGTGGTTATTCTTCTGCTGCTCGGCAGAATCTGACCATGACCAACGTGCGCCGAGAGGTGCGCGAGACAAAGAATCCGGCGGCAACAGCGCCGCCGGACGAGCGCAACGAACAGCGGCCTGTGATCGTCCGGCACGCGGACATCATTTCGTTTTCGCTGGTCGCATTTCTGGTCATCAGTGTCATCGCTGTCCTGTACGTGGGGCGGGCTTTCTTCCTGCCCACGGTCACCGCAGTGGTGATCGGAACGATGCTGTCCCCCGCCGCAAAATTCCTGGAGAAATATGGGATCCCCCGATCGGTGTCTGCGGTCCTCATCGTGTCCGCGACCTTCGCAGGGCTTGCCTTCATGATCGCGCTGATCTCCGCACCGGTCATGGAATGGTCCACGCGGCTTCCGGAGCTCGGTCCGTCGCTGAAGGACAAGTTTCACGTCTTCGACCGGCCGCTTGCGTTCTGGCATCAGTTGCAGGCCTTATTCGGCGCAACGACCGGGCCCGGAGAGCCGACTTTTTCTCTCCCGAAGATCGAATGGGTCCAACCGACACTGGAATTCCTGTCTCCGACTTTCACCGAGATCCTGCTGTTCTTCGCGGTTCTTGTGCTTTTCATCGCAAGCTGGCCAGACCTGCGCCGCGCACTGGTGCTGGATTTCGCCGATCACGACAATCGGCTGCGCGCCTTGCGCATTCTGAACGAAATCGAAAGCAGTCTCGGCGGTTATCTCCTCACAGTGACGCTGATCAATACAGGCCTCGGCATCGCGACGGGACTGATCTGTGCCGCCATCGGAATGCCCAATCCTGCGGGCCTCGGCGCGCTCGCCGCGACGCTCAATTACATTCCGATCATCGGTCCGATCGTGACATTCGCCGTGCTGAGCGCCGTGGGCATCATCACATCATCGACCCTGGCCGGCGGATTGGCGGCCGCGGGCTGCTTTGCCGCTGTGGCCTTCATCGAAGGACATTTCGTAACGCCAGCGATTATCGGCCGGCGGCTGGAGCTCAATGCGCTCGCGGTTTTCATCGCGCTCGCCTTCTGGACATGGTTGTGGGGACCGATGGGGGCGTTTCTGTCGTCACCGATCCTGATCGTCGGGCTTGTTCTCAGGGAGCACTTGATACCGGTCAAGGACGGCACGCTGCCCGGCGACTAGTCATGGATGGAACCTTCGCGAGAACCGCGCGTTTTCGCACCAAACACCGTGGCTATCAGGAGTTTTAGATGTCTAGCACCGATGGTGAAGACGCAATGAAGAACATGACGGACAAAGTCACATACGAACGCCTTCAAAAGGATTTAGACGCCGTGAAAAACGATATCTCAGCACTCGCAGACCAGATCTCGGACGTGATCGAGGCATTCAAGGGCGACGCCCGCAAGCAGGCCAGGCGAGCCTACAAGCAGGCACGCTCCGACGTCGATTCCATGATGTCTGACGTCGGCAAGCGCGGAAGCGAGGCACTCGATGCCGCGCAGAACTACGCCGGCACTCTTGAAGAGTCGCTTGAAGACGCCATCACGCAGCGCCCGCTGGCCGCGGTCGGCCTTGCCGTCGGGCTCGGCTTCCTGATCGGTGTGACGTGGCGCCGCTGAAAACTCGAATTTTCCAGGTTGCTGTTGGCATTGGCGCCAACAGCAACGCGACGCGATTTGCTGACGAATACTGATCGGATTTTGAATGTTTCAGAAATTCATGGACGATTTCCGGGAAAGGACCGGCAGCGCACTGCGGCTGACATCACTGGCGATTGCAGTTGCGGTCTGTCTCTTCATCACGATCTCGTTCCTGTGCGCAGCCGCCTTCGTGTTCGTTCTTCAGGAGTATGGATTGCTGCAAGCCTGCTTCGCTGGAGCAGGCGTGTTCTTCGTGGCGGCAGCGCTTGCTGCGATCAGCTATGCCATACGCAAGCGGCAGATCAAGAAGAAGCCTGTCGAAGCCGCCAAGTCCACCATACAAACAGCGCTCAGCGATCCGATGGTGCTGGCCGTTGGCCTGCAAATCGTCCGCACGATCGGGCTCAAGCGCATTATTCCACTGGTCGCGATCGGCGGCATTGCACTGGGCCTGATGGTCAATCGCCGCCAGGCCACTGAAGACGAGCCCAAAGAGGAGTAAACCCGGATTCATCGCAGAAAAAGAGCGCCAGATGGCGCTCATTTATTTCCGGCTCGGTGACGGATCAGGTGATGCAGCGCCCGGGTGCGAGCTGCTTGGCGACGGCTGTGAGAACACTCACAACGGGTTCGCATGCAACGGGACGTGCCCCTGCGGACGATCCCTTGCCTGACCCCACCGTCGATGCTGGAGCCTTGCGCAGAGCATCTGCGCCCTCACCCGCAGGCATCCGAACCATGACCGACGCGTCGTTCATGCCCGGCATCTTGAAGGAAATTGTCACCCCTCCGGCGGCAACCACCGCCGGAGCGCGATCACCCTTCGCCGAGCGATCCACATTGACTGCGATCGATTCACCAGCCGGACCGGCTGGCATCGTTGCAGTTGCATCGCCCCGCTGAGCCGGGCCGAGCAAGTCGTTTCCCGCCGATACCTCAAGATGCACGGCACCCAGTGCCAGCACCGCGGCCACTACCCCAAGACTTCCAGAAGCCATGTACGACATCTGATGCCCCTGCGTTGCCATGCCGCATGATCGCGGCTTTCGGATTCAACGTGGTCCGCCCGGCTTTCGTTCCGGACTCAGAAGCACGCGGCCGGAGAAAAAAGTTGGAATGGCTGGGAACGCTTTCGTGCGGTGGGCGTCATTCCCGAAGCCGGTCAATCCCCCTGCCCCTAATCGACCGGCGCACGGGGGTGTGGTCGTGGTGATGCCGGCCGCACCCCTTTCTTTGTTTTCTTTTTTGCAAATGAAAAAGCCGGAACACGGGATGCCCGCATTCCGGCTTTTATAACAGTGCCCGGTGTCTCAGGAAGCCGCCGCCTTGGGCCGGCTGCGGGAGTTACGCTGGAAGAACAGCGCCTGGCTTGCCACGGCAGACACCATGGCCGGCTGGAACGGTTTTGAGATCAGGAAGGCCGGTTCGGGCCGTTCACCGGTGAGAAAACGCTCAGGGTATGCGGTGATGAACACCACCGGCACCTCGAACATCTTGAGCAGTTCATTCACCGCATCGAGCCCCGAACTGCCGTCAGCGAGCTGGATATCAGCCAGAATCAGACCCGGCTTCTTCGACTTCGCCAGCGCAACGGCGTCGGTGTGGGTGCGCGCCACGCCAATGACATTGTGTCCGAGATTCTTCACCAGGCTCTCCAGATCCATCGCGATGAATGTCTCATCTTCGATGATCAGCACATCGGTCGCAATTTCCGCGGCCAATTCGCGGCCGGCCGTATCCGCCAGTTCACGAACATGTGTGATTTCCGTATCAAGAATGTGAGCGACTTCTTCTTCCGAGAAGCCTTCAAGCGAAAGCAGCAGGAAAGCCTGACGCGGGAGCGCCGTGAGACTTGAAAGCCGCTGTTCGGAGGCCTGTGCAGGACCCTTGTCGGTGTTTTCATTCAGAGATACCGAATTCCAGATCTGCGTGAACAACCGGAACAGCCCGACTCGCGGCCCGAATTTCTCTTCCAGCAGCGAGGGATCCTGCAGCAGGGCTTCGAGCATGGCTGCGACGTAGGCATCACCCGACGCCTGGCTTCCGGTCAACGCACGGGCATATCGCCGCAACAGTGGCAGATGTTCAGCAACGAGCTGAGAACGAGACATACCCCCTCCAATCCATCATCATTTCAGTTTGGACCGGCAATGCGATTGAAGCGACCGCCGGTTCCCCGCTTCGGACTATCTACGCATAAATAGGAGAAAAGTTCCTCAGGGCCGGAACTTTCCGGTCGCCCTCCCGTTTATGACAGGATCAGGCGAGCCAACCGCCTCGCAGGGGACAAAAAATCCCGTGTTTCTAGCGAGTTAGCTCATGGGGAAAAACGGATAGAGCCAATGAAAGATTCAAAGCCGGCGTCGAGCAGGCCACCTGGCAAGCCAGGGGGGCTGAATTCCGAAATTCAATCACGGATCGGACATCAGTTGCGCGCCATGTACGACGATGTTGTGCGTCAAGGGGTACCGGATCGCTTCGCCGATCTGATTCGTCAGCTTGATTCGCATGAGGCGGCTTCACAGATATCCGGAGAACCGACAAAAGATGGGAGGGACTAATGCCTCTCACGGATTCACTTCGCGACGATATTCTCGCCACCGTTCCAAGTCTGCGCGCGTTCGCGATCTCGCTGAGCGGCAATGCCGACCGCGCCGACGACCTGGTGCAGGAAACGCTGCTGCGAGCACTCGCACATATCGACTCGTTTCAGCCTGGATCAAATCTTCCAGCGTGGCTGTTCACAATCCTGCGTAACCTTTTCCGCTCGGACTATCGCAAGCGGCGGCGGGAGGTCGAGGATGCTGATGGCAGCTATGCCAAAACGCTCAAGTCACAGCCTGCGCAGGGCGCGCATCTCGAATTCGAGGAATTCCGAACCGCGCTCGACAAGCTTCCGCAGGATCAGCGCGAGGCGCTTATCCTCGTGGGCGCATCCGGATTCTCGTATGAAGATGCCGCTGCCATCTGCGGATGCGCGGTCGGCACCATCAAAAGCCGCGTCAATCGCGCCCGATCGAAGCTGAGCGCTTTGCTCTACGTCGAGGGTGCGGAGGACTTCGGACCGGATAACACCATTCGCGCCGTGATCGGCGGAGGCGGCGGCTAGTCCGTCATCACAACGCATGGAAAAAGCGGCCATCTGAAGTGGCCGCTTTTTTAATGTTTGCGATTCAGTTGAGGCCGCCGAGGCTCAGATCGGAATCAGAACGGAAACAGGAATCCCGAGAAGCCACAGCAGCAGATACCGCCCCATCGTACTTTCCTTTGCGTAACAGCGTTTTCTGCTTAGTTCGTCGCAGGAAAGTTTGTTCCTCTGCCGGCCCGAATCAATGCCTCTTCTTCACCGGCTTGCCAATGCGCTCGGTGCGATCCATCTCGGCTTCGTCCACCACTGTCTCCATCGGAGCGGTGAGCTCATAAACGTAGCTGACATCCGTGAAGTAGCGCTTCGACGTGCCTCCCAGCGCTTCGGGCGCGACCCGATCCAGAAGCACAAGACCGAACTCGCTGTCGGCACGACGCGTCGCCGCGCTGGTGTTGAATTCTTCCCAGCGGAAATGGAAGACGGGGTCGGACTCATCCGACACCGTCCAGCCAGCGACAATATGCGGATGCTTGCCGACCAGTGACAGGCCCTCATCCGCATGAGACGCCAGCTCGAAGAACAATAGCGACAGGCTTTGCGCCGCCCGCGCACTGACGGTGATGTCGGGTCCTGTGAGCGCGATGCGGTCCGCATGGGGAATCGCGCGCGACTCGAATAGCCCCTTAAGCTTTACGCCCTGCCATTGGCTTTCGCTGAGTAGCGACACGACATGCGACATGGCATGGATGCGGCCGATCAGGAGATCGCGCGCGACGTCGATATCCGCGCCGTGACGCATCGTGCGGGTTACGATCGACTGGATCACCGCGAGAATGTTCTTCACACGATGATTGAGTTCATCGATGACGGCGGTGAGCCGCCGCTCGAAGTCGATGCGAGTCTGAATCTCCCGGCTGAGCCGTATGTTGTTGTAGGACACGTATCCAAACAGGCCGCAGAAAATGAGGGTCAACGCCGCGCCGATCAGCATGACGATCCCTGCCAATTCCTGGGCGCGCGTCGCTGCGTTCGTTTTTGCGTAATAGATCAGCGTCCAGTCCCGCGTTCCGAAGGAAACAACACGCAGCAATGGCGGATTGTCGGCGTCCAGTTGCAGCGGAACGGACGTGACATTTCCCTCCGTATCTGCGATCAGATTGTCCGAGGCATTTCGCGGATCGCGCAGCGCCACCGAGAACAGAGACAATTCGTCGTTGGTGAACAACATCAACGGCGCCAACCGATAGGATATGGTCAGGAAGCCCGCGACGCTGGTGCCTGTGTCGGACCGTACCGGCGAAGCCAGCACGATGCCCATGGGACCGCCAACTCTCAGCAGCACGAAGGGGTCGGACGATACAGGCCTGCCCTCCTCCACCGCACGATTGAGCATGGGCATGATTACCGGATGATTGTTCAGCACGCGACCGGCAAACGCTTTGGTTTCATCGTTCTGCGGTTCGACATCCATTACGATGGTTGCCGGATCCGGCATCGCCGCCGGGTTCAGCGGCGTATCATCGACGTTCCGGAGTATCGGGTTGGGAAAGCCGGCAGCCTTCAGTTCGTTCTGCGCCCGGCCGAAATCGGATCGCGGAACCCGGGCCACCCAGCTGGCGACAAGAAAATCGGTCTTGAAGGCATAGATCGATGACCGCAACGGCTGCAATGCATTGGCCATGTTGACCGAGGGCGAACGGAACAGCCCGACCGCGACACGGGCCAGCAATTCGCGCTCACTCAGGCGCTCCTGGACGAGACTGGCGTGGGTATCGACCGCGCGCGCAAGGGCGATCCGCCCGATCGACAGCTCCTGATCGTAAACCTTCATGGCCGCGAGACCGGAGAGGACCAGTCCAATGATCGCCATCAGTCCGATGATGAAGCCGAGACGGAGCACGCAGTTACTCGAAAGGCGGGATGGATGAAAATGACCGCCGCAGATCAATACGGCTGTGGCGGAAACGGCAATCGGACGCGGATACCGAACTGATAATCATGGGTGCTCTGACACTGCCGGATCGTTGGAGCAATCCGGCCCGGCGTGGATGTATCGCGAATGGATCAATGTAGGTACCGCCAGATGGTTCCCGCGACGGGAAAATATACCTCTCGGCATTCATGGTAAATCCACCGCCATCCCCCGCCGACCAGCGCGAGCAGCACATAAGCTAGGCCACCATCAAGGCCAGCCCGATGACAACCGCGACAATTCCAAGCAGAATCGCGCCAAGAAAGACGCCGCTATAGTCTTTGCCGGGTGCCGTGGAAACGGACTGCTTCATGCAGGGCTAACACCTTCGCCGCCTCGAGCGTTCCCGGAGAATGTCAATGCTTGAGGACGTAACCGTCGTGCGGAAACGCGGGGTGCTCCGTTAGTTAACCTTCTCAGGAACCGATGCCTGAAGACCGCCCTTCGTCTCGATAAAGCGGATGATGCGATCGAGCCCTTCGCTCTTTTTCAGGTTGGTCATGACGAACGGCCGCTCGCCACGCATCCGCTTCGCATCGGTATCCATCTTCTCAAGCGATGCGCCGACATGGGGCGCGAGATCGATCTTGTTGATCACCAGCAGATCGGATCGCGTAATGCCGGGACCGCCCTTGGACGGGATCTTGTCGCCCGCCGCGACGTCAATCACGTAGATGGTCAGGTCGGCCAGTTCCGGCGAGAATGTCGCCGCGAGATTGTCGCCACCGGATTCGATGAGTACCAGGTCGAGATCGGGAAACTTGACCCGCATGTCGGCCACCGCCGCAAGATTCATCGAAGCGTCCTCGCGGATCGCGGTATGGGGGCAGCCCCCGGTCTCCACGCCAGCGATGCGATCCGGCGTCAGCGAACCCGAGCGGACCAGAAACTCCGCATCCCATTTGGTGTAGATGTCATTGGTGATGGCTGCGATCTCGTAACGCTCGCGCATCGATTTGCAGAGCAGATCCATCAAGGCGGTCTTGCCCGATCCGACAGGTCCGCCGATACCGACGCGGAGGGGACCGTGAAATGATGACATGTCAGATGCTCTTTCCGTTTCTAGAATTCATCGTAGCCCGGATGGCGCGAAGCGCAATCCGGGCTACAGCGCCGTTCATGACCTGAATAATCGCGTGTACTGCGTTTCATGACGCATGCTGGCGAGATCGGCGCGGAATGCCGCGCTGCCAAGATCGTCCAGTGAACCCTGCAAGGATTTTTCCGCCGTCGCGGCGACCGTGCCTTCAAGCGCGGCGAGCACATGCTGACTGTCAGTCTGTCCAAGCGGAATGAGACGCACTCCCGCCGAAATCCAGTTCGATGTCGTGGCGTGGAGAAACGCATGCAGCGTCGGCGTCAACGAAATGTGGTGTCCCGCGGCGAGTACGCCAACGGCAACCGGATAGGTGATTGGGCCGTTTGAAAGAAGATCGAGCGTGTCGCAATTCCAGGCCGAGCGCGCAATCTCGACAAAGGCGCGGCCCTGCGCTGTGGTTTCGAGATGCCGTTCGCGCGAAGGCGTGAAAGCGGCGGCGAGCTCGGCGATCTCGCCCAGTCTTTGCCCATTACCAGCCTCGGCAGCGCGCCAGGCGTGGCACAGAAACAGGCCGTCGCAGAATCCGGCTCCCTCCAACAGCATCGCGGCAAGCCAGTCCTGCAAGGTCTGCCTGTCCGTGATGTCACCGGCCTCGACCGCCCATTCGATGCCGCTGGAATAAGAGAACGAGCCCACCGGAAACGACGGCGACAGCCATGTCATCAACCGGAAGAGCGCAGCCGGTTCCTCTGCCTCAGCGACGAGGCCATCCTGACCGCGATCATTTGTGGTCATGAGCATGGGAATGACCGTGATGATGATCGTGCGCATGATCATGATGCGCGTGATCGTGACCATCATGGTTGTGATTGCCGTGATCGTGATGTTCATGGCCGTGCGACGCGTGACCGCCGCCGGAATAGGCGCCGCCCTCCGGATCGAACGGCGCCTCGATAGCAACGACGCGCGCGCCGAGGCCTCGCACCATCTCCTCGATGACGTGATCGCGCCGGATGCGCAGCCCCTTACCGACGATCTGCGTCGGCAAATGGCGATTGCCGAGGTGCCAGGCGACACGCACCAGGTGATGCGGGTCGGTGCCGCGAATTTCCATCAGCGGCTCCGGCGCGGCGACCACCTCAACCAATCGTCCGTCTTCAAGCACCAGGGCGTCGCCACCGCGGAGCGCCATGGCTTCCTTCAAATCCAGCAGGAACTCCAGCCCGCGTGTGCCAGTCATCGCCATCCGCCGACGGTGCCGGTCGTCGAAACCGAGGACCACCGTATCGGCGGCCCCGGTCCAACTCCCCGGCGGGCGAACCTGCGTCGCGCGGATCATGACGGAGTGCTCATAGCTTCTGGACTTCGCCTCCGCTGATAATCTCGAGTTCGGTCGGCGAGGTCTTCAACGGCGCGGACAGTTCACGCCATGCCTTCAGATGCGGCGCGCGGCTGTGAGCGGTGAGATCGTCGCGCGTTTCCCAGCGCTCGACGAAAACGAACACGTCCGGATCGTTCACGCTGGCATGCAACTCGTAGGAGATGCAGCCCTTTTCCTTGTGCGTTTCAGCGATGCAGGCTTTCGCGCCGGCAATATAGGCCGCGCGGCTCTCGGGCTTCACCTTCGTGGTGGCGACGACGTAGATCATCGGACTTCCACATTCGCCGGCGTGATAACCTCGATCTTCGGCGGCGCCGCGAGGCAGTTCACGACGACGCGTCCGAATGTTTTCATGTGCTCGGCCTTGCGGTGCGGCACCAGCGCTTCGGCGTTTTCCCACTGCTCGACGAACACCAGCTTGGTGGGGTCGGTCACGCTCTCATGCAGATCGTAAGCGATGTTTCCGGCTTCCTTGCGGGTTTCGGCGATGCAGGCTTTCGCGGCGGCGATCATGTCCGCACGCGTCTCAGGCTTGATGGTCAAAGTCGCAACAACGTAAATCAAGGCATCCTCCCGGATTGGCTTCGTTTTTGGATCGGGCGGACCCTAGTACATGAAATAGCGCTGCGCCATGGGCAGAACCTCCGCGGGCGCGCAGGTCAGCAATTCGCCGTCGGCACGCACCTCGTAGGTTTCGGGATCGACCTCGATATTCGGGGTCGCGCCGTTGTGAATCATGCTCTTCTTGGAGATGCGATCGCGGGTGTTTGAAACAGCATACAGCTTCTTGTCGATACCGAGCTTCCTGGCCAGCCCGCCGGTAATCGCGGCTTTTGACGTGAAAACCACCGACGACGCGGTCAGCGACTTGCCGTAAGCGGCAAACATCGGCCGGTAATGCACCGGCTGCGGCGTCGGAATCGACGCGTTCGGATCGCCCATCGGCGCGGCAACAATGGAGCCGCCCTTGACGATCAGGTCCGGTTTGACCCCGAAGAACGCCGGCGACCACAGCACGAGGTCGGCCATCTTGCCCTTCTCGACGGAGCCGATCAGCTTCGAAACGCCATGCGCGATCGCCGGATTGACGGTGTATTTCGCGATGTAGCGCTTCACCCGGAAGTTGTCGTTGTCCTTGCCCTTGTCCTCCGGCAGCGAACCGCGCTGTTTTTTCATCTTGTCGGCGGTCTGCCAGGTCCTGATGATAACCTCGCCGAGACGGCCCATGGCCTGCGAATCTGATGAGAGCATCGACAGCGCGCCGAGATCGTGAAGGATATCTTCCGCCGCGATGGTCTCCTTGCGGATGCGGCTTTCGGCAAATGCCAGATCTTCCGCGATCGACGGATCGAGATGGTGACAGACCATCAGCATGTCGAGATGTTCGTCGATGGTATTGCGCGTGAACGGCCGGGTCGGATTGGTCGACGACGGCAGCACGTTCTTCAGACCAGCGACCTTGATGATGTCCGGTGCATGACCGCCGCCCGCGCCTTCGGTGTGGAAGGCGTGAATGGTACGGCCCTTGAACGCCTTGATGGTGTCCTCAACAAACCCTGACTCGTTCAGTGTGTCCGAGTGCAGCATCACCTGAATGTCGTAGTCGTCGGCGACCGAAAGGCAGTTGTCGATCGCGGCGGGCGTGGTGCCCCAATCCTCATGCAGCTTGAGCGCGCACGCGCCGCCCTTGATCATCTCCACCAGCGCGGCAGGACGCGAAGCGTTACCCTTGCCGGAAATGCCGAGATTGACCGGGAACGCGTCGAACGACTGGATCATCCGCGCCATGTGCCACGGCCCCGGCGTGCAGGTGGTCGCGAAGGTGCCATGTGATGGGCCGGTGCCGCCCCCCAGCATCGAGGTCACGCCGGACATCAGCGCGTGCTCGATCTGCTGCGGGCAGATGAAATGGATATGACTGTCAAAGCCGCCAGCGGTGAGGATTTTGCCTTCGCCCGCGATAATGTCGGTGCCGGGGCCGATCACGATCGTGACACCGGGCTGGATGTCCGGGTTACCAGCCTTGCCGATGGCCGCGATCATTCCATCCTTGATCGCGACGTCGGCCTTGACGATGCCCCAGTGGTCCACAATCAGCGCGTTGGTGATGACGGTGTCCGCCGCGCCCTGCCGGTTTGTCACCTGCGACTGGCCCATGCCGTCGCGGATCACCTTGCCGCCGCCGAATTTCACTTCCTCGCCGTAGACGGTGAGATCCTTCTCGACCTCGATGATCAGGTCCGTGTCGGCAAGCCGCACGCGGTCGCCTGTGGTGGGGCCGAACATAGCGGCATAGACGGAGCGGGAGATTTTGGTGACCATCAGTCGGCTCCATCGGTGCGATGCGTCATCCTGAGGTGCGAAGCCGCATTGGCGGCGAGCCTCGAAGGATGACCGGGTTTGTGCTCGTAGCTCATCCTTCGAGGCGCGCAAGAAAGCGCGCGCACCTCAGGATGACGCCAGTGTTTACCGCCAAGGATGATTTCGGTACCCCTCACAGCTTGCCCATCACGTCGCCGCGGAAACCGTAGATCGTCCGTTTGCCCGCGAGCGCAACAAGATGGACCTCGCGCGTCTGCCCCGGCTCGAAGCGAACGGCTGTGCCCGCCGCAATGTCGAGCCGCATGCCGCGCGCCTTCTTACGGTCGAACTTCAGCGCCGGATTGGTCTCAAAGAAATGATAGTGCGAGCCGACCTGGATCGGCCGGTCACCGGTGTTCGCCACCGTCAGGGTCACCGTCTTGCGGCCGGCGTTGAGTTCGATATCGCCGTCCTTGATGAAGAGTTCACCGGGGATCATGTGACGTCCTTATCGGATAGGTTCGTGAACGGTGACCAGCTTCGTCCCGTCCGGAAAAGTCGCCTCAACCTGAATGTCGTGGATCATCTCGGCGATGCCGTCCATGCACTGCTCGCGCGTGATGACTTCCGCGCCGGCCTTCATCAGCTCGGCCACCGAGCGGCCGTCACGAGCGCCTTCAATGATGAAATCCGAGATGATCGCAATCGCCTCCGGATGATTGAGCTTAACGCCCCGTTCGAGGCGGCGGCGCGCGACGATGGCGGCCATGGAAACCAGGAGCTTGTCTTTTTCACGGGGAGACAAATTCATGCGCGCAATATCCGGTTTGTCTGAATTCTAGTTGAGCCAGAGTCGCGGCAAGCCCGAAGGGCTCACACGATCCAGCACTTTCATCATATCCGCGCGAAGGCGCGCGGCATCATGTGCGCAGAAGCGCGCCATTGCAAACCCGTTCCATGCGGAGACTCCGACTTCAGCGCCGAAGGCATCGGATGCTTCGCGCACGCGCTCGACAATGGCTTCATCGCCCGGCACGATCAGCGCCGTCCCGATAGCGGCGCCCCCCCTCGCCACCGCGCGACTGGCCAGCTTGCCTGCAATGTCGCCGTCAAGACGAACGGTTTCGGCGAACGCCAGCCTGCCGCCAATCCGCATCCGCCAGCGATCGACAAAGCTGCCGCGCGTCATGAGCTCGCCCATGGCGGCGCGCCCGAACACGACGATTTCGCACAACAGAAGCGATGCGCTCTGCGCCACATCGATATCGATCCGCCGCAGCACGCGCGCCTGATCGAACAGGATCGTTTCCTGAGGCAGCCAGCAGAGCCGTGCGTCGGCCCCGGCGCGCAGCGCGATGTTCACCAGGGCGTCGGGCCCATGGGAACGGTAGATCTTTTCGGCGGCCGCCGTGGTCACGGTGAGATGGGCACCCTCCCCGGCGGCGATATCGATATCGAAGCGATCGCCGCCCGCGACCCCGCCAGCGGTGTTGACGAACACCGCGGAAAGCCCCTGCTGCTCCGGCGACGGAAACCGCACACGGAGCGAGCCTTCTTCATGCAACTGGCGGCGGCGCGTAGCGCCATCCTTCAGATGCACGTCGAACTTCACCGCACCGACCGCACGGTTGGCCGCGAAGGTCTCAGACACCGCCTGTGTGATATCGGCCCGCATCAGCCTGCCAGTCCCTGCAAAATCCCGCGCGTTACAGCGCCATCTGGCGGCTGATCTCGGCGGGATCAAGATTGCTGCGGTCGCAGGTGAATTTCACCGCACCGCGATCCATGACCGCGAAATTGTCGCCGAGCTCGCAGGCAAAGTCGAGATACTGTTCGACCAGAACGATGGCCATGGTGCCCAGGCTGCGCAGATACGTAATGGCCCGGCCGATGTCCTTGATAATGGACGGCTGAATGCCTTCGGTCGGTTCATCGAGCAGCAGAAGCTTTGGCCGCATCACCAGCGCACGGCCGATCGCCAATTGCTGCTGCTGTCCCCCGGAGAGATCGCCGCCGCGCCGCCCCAACATGGTTTGCAGAACCGGAAACAGCGAAAACACATCGTCGGGAATGGTGCGGTCGTTGCGCTTCAGCGGCGCGAAGCCGGTCCTGAGGTTTTCTTCCACCGTGAGCAGCGGGAAAATCTCACGGCCCTGCGGCACGAACGACATGCCCTTGCGCGCACGTTCAAACGGCTTCAGGTCGCCGATGTCGGCCCCATCGAACGTGATCGACCCGTCCTTGATCGGATACTGCCCGACCATCGCACGCAGGAGACTGGTCTTGCCGACACCGTTGCGCCCCAGCACGCAGGTGACCTTGCCCGGCTCCGCGGTCAACGACACGCCACGCAGCGCCTGCGCCGCGCCGTAGTAAAGGGTGATGTTGTTGACGTTCAGCATGAGCGACCTCCGGTCGCGCGAATGGCGAATGGCGAATAGCGAATGAACAGAGCTTCAAAACACATCGTCTCACCCGTTCTCCATTGGCCACTCACTACTCGCTATTCGCCTCTACCGACCCAAATACACTTCGATGACACGCTCATTGGACGATACCTGATCCAGCGTGCCTTCCGCGAGAACCGAACCTTCATGCAGACATGTGACGCGAACGCCCAGTTCGCGCACGAACGTCATGTCGTGTTCGACGACAACAACGGTCTTTTCCTTGTTGATCTCTTTCAGCAGCTCGGCGGTCTGATGAGTTTCGACGTCCGTCATGCCCGCCACCGGCTCGTCGACCAGCAGCAATTTGGGATCCTGCGCGAGCAGCATGCCGATCTCGAGCCATTGCTTCTGCCCGTGCGACAGCGCTCCGGCGAGGCGGTCGCGTGAATCCCTCAGACGGATCGTCTCCAGCACCCGGTCGATCCGCTCGCTCTCATTCGGCGTCTCGCGCCAGAACAGCGTGCCGCGCACGCGATGATCGACATTCAGTGCCAGCAGCAGATTGTCCTCGATGGTCTGGCTCTCGAACACCGTCGGCTTCTGGAATTTGCGGCCAATGCCAAGCTCGGCGATCTGCGTCTCGTCGAGCCGAGTGAGATCGGTCTTGCCGTCGAACAGCACATCGCCTTCGTCCGGCCTGGTCTTGCCGGTGATGATGTCCATCATCGTGGTTTTGCCGGCACCGTTGGGGCCGATAATGGCCCGCATCTCGCCCGGCGCAATCGTCAGCGACAGGTTGTTGATGGCGTGGAAGCCGTCGAACGAGACGTGTACCCCATCGAGGTAGAGCATGGCCGAGGTGGCGCGGGTGTCCATGACGTTCATGTGCCTTACTCCGCGAGACCGGGTTTGAGGCCCGGCTTGGTCACACCGTCTTCCGCCGCAGCACTGATCTCATCGGCAGCGAGTTGCTCACGCCGGCCCGCCCACCAGTCCTTGATGGTGCCGACGATGCCTTTTGGCAGCAGCAGCGTCACCAGAATGAACAGCGCACCCAGCATGAACAGCCAGTACGGTGCGAGCACGCCGGACGTGAACACCGTCTTGGCATAGTTCACGACGATGGCGCCGAGTGCAGCGCCGGTCAGCGTGCCGCGGCCGCCGACCGCGACCCAGATGACGGCTTCGATCGAGTTACCCGGCGCGAACTCGCCGGGATTGATGATGCCGACCTGCGGCACATAAAGCGCCCCGGCGACACCGGCCATGCAGGCCGACAGTGTAAACACGAAGAGCTTGTAATTCTCGACGCGGTAACCCAGGAACCGCGTGCGGGATTCCGCGTCGCGGATCGCGATCAGCACCTTGCCGAGCTTGGAGGTGACGACGGCGCGGCAGATCAGGAACGCGAGCGCCAGCGCAATACAGGACAGGACGAACAGCACGGCACGCGTTCCCTGCGCCTGCACGTTGAAGCCGAGGATGTCCTTGAAATCGGTCAGGCCATTGTTGCCGCCAAAACCGAAATCGTTGCGGAAAAACGCCAACAGCAGCGCGTAAGTCATCGCCTGCGTGATGATGGAGAGATACACGCCGGTGACGCGAGAGCGGAACGCGAGCCAGCCGAAGCAGAAGGCAAGTAATCCCGGCACCAGCAGCACCATCAGCGCCGCGAACCAGAACATGTCGAAGCCGTACCAGTACCACGGCAGCGCCTTGTAGTTAAGAAACACCATGAAGTCCGGCAGCACGGGGTTTCCGTAAACGCCGCGCGAGCCGATCTGCCGCATCAGGTACATGCCCATCGCGTAACCGCCGAGCGCGAAGAAAGCGCCGTGGCCCAGCGAGAGGATGCCGCAATAACCCCAGATCAGATCGATCGAGAGTGCAAGGATGGCGTAGCAGAGATACTTCCCGAACAGCGCCATCAGATAGGTCGGCACCTGCAACGGCGAGGACGCAGGCAGCAGCAGGTTCGACAGCGGCACGAAAATGCCGACCGCGGCGACGATCAGCAGAAAGATCGTCGCGCTCTTGTTGAGCGAACGTGTGAGAATGTAGGGCATCATCGGCGCGACCTCTGCAATGTAGCGAGGCGCGCTCCCCTCCCCCTTGCGGGGAGGGGTTGGGGGTGGGGGTCAACGAGACCGGGGCTCGCGGTTACCCCCCTCCCCGACCCTCCCCCGCAAGGGGGGAGGGAGATCGTCTGCGACGCGGAGCAAAATTCGATAGCAAACATCATCATGCTTCCACCGACCGGCCCTTGAGCGCGAACAGGCCGCGCGGCCGCTTCTGGATGAACAGGATGATGAGCACCAGAATGGCGATCTTGCCGAGCACCGCGCCTGCCACCGGCTCGAGGAACTTGTTGGCCATGCCGAGTGTCAGCGCACCGACCAAGGTGCCCCAGAGATTTCCGACGCCGCCGAACACCACCACCATGAACGAGTCGATGATGTAGCTCTGGCCGAGGTTCGGGCTGACGTTATCGATCTGCGACAGCGCCACACCCGCAATGCCGGCGATGCCCGAGCCGAGACCGAAGGTCAGCGCATCGACGCGCGAGGTCGCGATGCCCATCGACGCCGCCATACGGCGATTCTGTGTGACGGCGCGCATTTCCAATCCGAGGCTGGTGAAACGCAGCATACCGAGCAGAATGAAAAACACAGCAATGGTGAAGACCACGATCCAGAGCCGGTTGTAGGTGATCGTCATCTGGCCGATCTCGAACGCGCCGCTCATCCAGGACGGATTGCCGACTTCGCGATTGGTCGGGCCGAACATGGTGCGGACCGCCTGCTGGAGCACCAGCGACAGCCCCCAAGTCGCGAGCAACGTCTCCAGCGGGCGGCCGTAGAGAAAGCGGATGATGGTCCGCTCGATGATAACGCCGATGATTCCCGCCACGAGAAACGCGAGCGGCACGGCGATCAGCAGCGAGTAATCGAACAGAGCAGGATTGGTGGTGCGGATCAGTTCCTGAACCACGAAGGTCACATAAGCCCCGATCATTACCATCTCGCCGTGCGCCATGTTGATGACCCCCATCACCCCGAAGGTAATGGCGAGGCCGATGGCGGCGAGCAGAAGCACCGAGCCGAGCGACAGGCCGTACCAGGCATTCTGAGCGGTGGCCCAGATCGCAAGCTTGCTCTGGATCGAACTGATGGCCGCGGCGGAAGTACGTCCCAGCGCGGACGATGGATCGAACGACAGGCCGGTCAGCAGCGCCAGCGCTTCCTGATCACCGCGGTCGCGGATCACCGAGATCGCGTCGAGCTTGTCGGTTTCGGAAGACTTCGGATCGAACAGCACGATCGCGGCCTTGGCTTCGGCAAACGCCCGCCTTGCGCCGCTGTTGGTTTCCTTCTGCAGCGCGCCATCAATAACAGGCAGGAAGGCCGCGTCGTGACTCTTGAAGACCGATTGCGCCGCCTGAATGCGCCTTGCGGGATCAGGCGACAACAGCGTCAGTCCACCGAGCGCGGCCTCGACGGTGCGGCGCAGGCGATTGTTGAGGCGCACGGCCGCCGCCCCCGATGGCGCCGTCGCTGCCTCGCCGGTTGCAGCGTCGCTGACCTTGCCGTTCTTGTCCTTGACGAAAACCTTCTTGCTCTGCGGATCGGCCAGCAGGCGGCCGTCCTGAAGCGCGTCGATAATCGGGAATGCCAGCGGATTGCCGCTGGTCGCGAGCGCGCCGACGGCGGCTTCGGTATCGGAAAATGAATCGTTGGCGAATTGCGCGACGGCGTCTTCAAAGGGACCAGCCAGCACCGGCACGCCCGAGACGATAATCAATATCAGCGCAATAGCCGCCGCACGGCAGCGATGAAGGAATGAAGGAAACACGTGACAACCCCGGCAGAGGTGAGAGGAAGGCGGCGACGGCCGCCGCCTTCCGGTCGTTTCAGGTCAGAACGTGATGCCCTTCAGGATCATCACGCCAGGTGACGGTATCAGGACCCCTGACCGCCGCACTTGTTGGTCTTGGTGTTGAAGTTGCCGCACTTCTTGCCGACCCAGTCGCCGATCAGGTCCTTGGAGCCGTCGAGCTCCTTCGACCAGGCGTCGCCAGCAACGAGGCCCGGGGTCTTCCACACCACATCGAACTGACCGTCAGCTTTGATTTCGCCGATGAACACAGGCTTGGTGATGTGATGGTTCGGGAGCATTTCCGACACGCCGCCGGTGAGGTTCTTCGCCTTGGTGCCCGGAAGGGCGTCGATGACCTTGTCAGCGTCAACCGAGCCGGCCTTCTCGACCGCCTTCACCCACATGTCGAAGCCGATCACATGCGCTTCCATCGGATCGTTGGTCACGCGCTTCGGGTTCTTGGTGTAGGCCTGCCACGACTTGATAAAAGCCTCGTTCTCCGGCGTCTTGATCGACTGGAAGTAGTTCCAGGCGGCGAGATGGCCGAGCAGCGGCTTGGTGTCGATGCCGGCGAGTTCTTCTTCACCGACCGAGAACGCAACAACCGGAATGTCGGTCGCCTTGATGCCCTGGTTGCCGAGCTCCTTGTAGAATGGCACGTTGGCGTCGCCGTTGATGGTCGAAACCACCGCCGTCTTCTTGCCGGCCGAGCCGAACTTCTTGATATCGGCCACGATCGTCTGCCAATCGCTGTGACCGAACGGCGTGTAGTTGATCATGATGTCTTCAGCCTTGACGCCCTTCGACTTCAGATAGGCTTCAAGGATTTTGTTGGTGGTGCGCGGATAAACGTAATCGGTGCCGGCCAGAACCCAGCGCTGCACCTTTTCTTCCTTGGCAAGATAGTCCACCGCAGGGATCGCCTGCTGGTTCGGCGCCGCACCCGTGTAGAACACGTTGCGCTCGCTCTCCTCGCCTTCGTACTGCACCGGATAGAACAGGATCGAGTTCAGTTCCTTGAACACCGGCAGCACGGACTTGCGCGACACCGAGGTCCAGCAGCCGAACACCACGGACACCTTGTCCTTGGTGATCAGTTCACGGGCCTTTTCCGCGAACAGCGGCCAGTTCGACGCCGGATCGACAACGACGGCCTCAAGTTTCTTGCCGAGAACGCCACCCTTCTTGTTCTGCTCATCGATAAGGAAAAGCACGGTATCCTTCAGCGTGGTTTCGCTGATGGCCATGGTTCCGGAAAGCGAATGAAGGACGCCGACCTTGATGGTCCCCTGCGCCTTTGCCCCGCCAACCGTGGCGAGACCCAAAAAAAGACCTGCAGTTGCGGCCAGCCATTTACGGCGGCTGAACGGTGCAACTACGGTGTTGCTGAAATGCGTAGTCATGCGATGTCATCTCCCTGACGCAGACGTGAAACGCTGTGCGACGGCCTTCGGCCGGCGGCGTTAAGGGAATCGCAAGAACTATGCCATGGGATAGATTCACCTAACATTCTGATTTTGTAGATATAAATTCGATTTCAGATCGACGCACGCTTCATCTGCCCATTCTTCAATCAGTTAAGCTGACCTCCTTTTCATCACATGCATAAATAACAAGCAAAAATTCAACATTGTCTACAATTCAAGCACAAATCGACCCGATCGGGCTCACCCTCGGGACATCCGAGCTACCACCACCGCCCTCCGGTCGATTTCACCTTGAAAGCGCCGTGTTCCTGCTCCATATGAGCGCCACGACCTTGAGAATCATCGGGTCTTTGCGAGCCGCGTGTACTGATCCCGTTTACGGTTTCTGGCTTGCCCCTTCAGCTAACCAAAACCGACGCCCCAGACACGCGGGTGTCTCCGACACCCGCCCGCACCTGGCAATCTGCCGGGCGCGCGTTGCGACTCATAGAAAGATACCCTTTTGACCTCCTTTCAGGATTTCGGCCTCGCCGATCCAATCTCGCGTGCTCTTAAAGAAGAAAATTACGTCACGCCTACCCCCATTCAGGCCCAGACCATTCCCATCGCGATCACCGGACGCGATGTCATCGGCATCGCCCAAACCGGCACCGGCAAGACCGCGTCCTTCGCGCTTCCGATCCTGCATCGCCTCCTGGAAAACCGTATCAAGCCGCAGCCCAAGACCTGCCGCGTGCTGGTGCTGAGCCCAACCCGCGAACTCTCCGGTCAGATCCTCGACAGCTTCAACGCTTATGGCCGGCACATCCGCCTGACGTCGGCGCTGGCAATTGGCGGCGTGCCGATGGGCCGCCAGGTCCGCTCCGTCATGCAGGGCGTCGAAGTCATGGTGGCGACGCCAGGACGTCTGCTCGACATGGTCCAGAGCAATGCCCTGAAGCTCGGGCAGGTCGAATTTCTGGTGCTCGACGAAGCCGACCGCATGCTCGACATGGGCTTCATCAACGACATCCGCAAAATCGTCGCCAAGCTGCCGATCAAGCGCCAGACGCTGTTCTTCTCGGCGACCATGCCGAAGGACATCGCCGATCTCGCCGACCAGATGCTCAACAATCCAGCACGTGTCGCCGTGACGCCGGTTTCTTCCACGGTCGAGCGCATCACGCAGAAGGTGCTGCAAGTCGATCACTCGGCAAAGCCCGCCATTCTGGCGCAACTGCTCAAGACCGAACCGGTCAATCGCGCTCTGGTGTTCACCCGCACCAAGCATGGCGCCGACAAGGTTGTGAAAGGCCTTGTGAAAGCGGGGATTCCTGCTGAAGCCATTCACGGCAACAAGTCGCAAAACCATCGCGAGCGCGTACTGGCGGCGTTCCGCACCGGCGACATCCGCACGCTGGTGGCGACCGATATCGCCGCGCGCGGCATCGACGTCGACGGCATCAGCCACGTCATCAACTTCGACCTGACCAACGTGCCGGAAACCTACGTTCACCGCATCGGCCGCACCGCGCGAGCCGGCGCGGACGGCACCGCGATTTCTCTGGTGGCCGGCGGTGAGGAACTCGGCTATCTGCGCGACATCGAAAAGCTGATCCGCGTATCCCTGCCAAAGGAAGACCGCCGCACGCCGGGACATCAACAGCGTCCCGCAGCGGCTGCGCCCGCTCAGCACCACCGTCCGGCACGGTCCGGCCCCCACAACGGACACAGCCCGCGTGCAAATGACGGCGCTCCCGGATCGAAAGGCCCGCGCCGCCGCCGCCGCCCGGGCGGGGGCGCTCCCGCGCAAGCACACCGCTTCGAGGGCTCTCGCCACGAGCCGTCACAGGGCGGCAAGGGCGAAGGTATTCAGGGCGTCGCCTTCTTGCATCGTGAAAGCCGTCCGGCGCAAAATCGGCCCAATCGGAATCAGCGCCCGCAGCGGTCCTGAACCGGACCTGCGGACACAGAAACAGAGACCTTGATTTAGAGGATTTGGAGACCCCTATGGCCAAAGAAGAGTTGATCCAGTTCGAAGGGCTGGTGACCGAAATTCTTCCCGACGCACGCTATCGCGTCCAGCTTGATGCCGGACATGAGATCGTGGCCTACACCGCCGGGAAGATGAAGAAGAACCGCATCAAGACATTGGCGGGCGACCGGGTGACCATCGAAATGTCACCTTACGATCTCGAGAAGGGCCGCCTTATTTTCCGGCACAAGGACGAACGTCCCGGCGGCGCCGGCGGTCCGCCCCGTGGCACTCCGCCGCGCGGACAGTTTCGCCGCAGGTAAACGGATTTCTCCGCATCATCCGGATCGCGCATGGCACGCGTCATGCGCGATCCGGCGCTTCCGAGGCACGCTGGGCGGGCATCAAAAATCCGCACCCGTCAGGATTGTTTTGGGGGCCATTTTCACGTAATATTGAAAGATCGATCTTCGGCCGGACGACCTAGCTATCCACCGGTACAGCCGGTTTAGACGCTGACGACCTCATCCAAATTTCGATCTCACCAGCCCATTTAGACGTGGGCTTTGACTATATCTATCTTGAGAAGGACTACCTGCGTGAGCATGGGAACAGTGAAGTGGTTCAACGCGACTAAGGGTTACGGTTTCATTCAGCCTGACGATGGCGGAAACGACGTATTCGTTCACATCAGCGCCGTCGAGCGCGCTGGTCTGGGAACGCTGCGCGAAGGCCAGAAGATCAGCTACGAAATCGTCGCCGATCGCCGTTCGGGCAAGTCTTCGGCCGACAATCTCCGGGCCGCCGGCTAACTGAATTTCTAGCGGCTCACGCTGCGGGAATTTCGGAAACCGAGAAATCAAATATCGAAAGGCCGTGCGAACCGCACGGCCTTTTGTTTTGCCGAGTGAGCGCGATCGGAAAAGCAGTTCCGCAGTCAGCTCGAATAAGTAACCGTTTCGGACTGGCGAGGCCGCGTGTAACAGTCTTCAGACAGCGGCACGTTGGCCTTGATGATGTATCCGGTGATCGGCGTGAAGGTGTAAGTGACCTCGCTCCAGATCAACTGCGTGTTCGCAACAAGAAGATCAGCCGGGATCGTGGTAATGACCGTATCCTTGGCGTAACCGGCCGTGACCGTGACAGAGTTGGCGCCGTTGACGGCGCCGGAATAGCTCCAGACCACCTTTGCCTTCTTCGATGCATCGATGCTAACCGCCGAAATCTTCTGCGTCATCGTCGACGGTGTGACTGCATAGGGCGTCATGATGGCGCTGCCCATCTTGAAAAAGTTCGAGATGTCCGTGGACGTGACTTTCGTGCCCTGTGAGACAAGGTCGGAGAGAGTGCGTGCGGTCAAAGTTACCTTGCGATCGATGGCGACGCCGCTCGCCACGTCGATCATTCCGAACAGCAGTGCCAGCATCAGCGGAACGATAAAGGCAAATTCCACCGCGGCCACGCCGCGCTTGTCCTTGTTGAACCGGACGACAAGCCGTCGGCCGCGGCGAGCGTTCTTGAAAAGTGAAATCAGCTTCATGATTGTTGATCCATCAAGGTTCGACGCGGAACGCCGCGGTCGCCGCCAGGAGGCGTTTGCTGCTCGACGTGTTGCGCCCGATATTCGCGATGTTGTAGCCGAGCCCGGTCACGAACATCGGCCATTGATAAAAGGCGCGAACGACAACCGTGGCCGGACTGCCGGCGGGCGCCGTCTGATAGGTGAAGTTATTGACGAAATTTCCCGATCCATCGATCGGGTCGGTGATATTGACCGTAGCGCCTTCTGCAAATGACTTCACATCGACATAGACGCCGTCGCAACTGAACATCACGCTCACGCGATTGCAAAGATCCTGCTTGAACTGGGCCTGTGTCATGCCGGCATCTTGCGCCTGATGCGTCAGCATCAATCGCGCGGAGTCCTGCGTGCCGGTCTCCAGAATCTGCGCCGCGAAAAATACCAGCGCCGTTTCCATAATTGCAAACAGCATCACAAAGAAAAGCGGAGCGACAAACGCAAATTCAACGGCTGCCGACGCGCGCCTGTCGCGGCGAAACCGGCGCAAAGCCTTGTTGATGGCGTTCATGGATGTCGCGGGGGGGCGCATCGGACTATCCTCAGCATGCAGCGGAAATAACTACCGCTGAGAATAGCCAACAGAGATTGTCGAATGCTTGCGCCTGATTCGAACAACATGCGGCGCGGGATTAACCGGTTGTTAACGAATCAGCCGCTGCTTCGGCGTCAGGGCCGGGCGCCGGCGGCGCTGGCCTGGTTGTTCAGGACGTTGGTCTGGCCGAGGGCGGTCTCAAAATAGGTCCGCCCGTCGCCGAGAGTCACCCGCCGCTGGCAATCGGGAGTGCAGCTGTAGGATTCACGATCCAGGCCGCGATAGACGGTGACCATCTTGTCCGCCGGGCCTTCGACCTGAATGGAACGGCTGGCCAGAACCTCGCCGGCGCGGTCCATGGCGATCATGTTGGTGGAGCCGTAACCCTTGCCAGTGACAACGACCATGCCGCCGGGCTGAAGATTAACGTCTGCGATCAGGGGATTTCCGACCACGATGGTCGCGACCTTTTCGGGGAGTTTGACCACCTTTGCCTGATCGACGAAGACCGCCACGGATTCATCGCCGGTGCCGGCGAATGTCGCGATCGGGCACATCAGGAACCCGGCAACGAGAAAGCGCAGCGCTACGGCTTTATGCGCGTAACGGCGAGAGACATTGATCGACATACTTTACTCCGGGGCGTGTACAAGCCGGCAAAAGCGATACGCAGCGGTGCCGGCGCCCGACATGGCAAATCTGACGTTAATTGATGAATGAACTGCAAACGGCGTAGCGGCTATGGCATCCAGCCGGAACGGTTCGCTTGCCATCCTGAGTGCAAGTAATTGCAGATTGTTTGTTAATCGGAAACTTACCCCCCCCCTCGCAGCGGAGTTGGTTTTCGGCGATCGAATTAAGGAATTGGAACATTTGCCGACGCAAGGTTCCGCGCCGGGGACATTGGTTCTCGTTTCAAGACGTTCCGCCTTCACAGCCAATGCGCAAATGGAGAATAAATATGACGCTCGTTGCCCGCTTCCTCAAGAATGAGTCCGGCGCGACTGCAATCGAATACGGCCTGATTGCTGCCGGCATCGCACTCGCGATCATTGCCGCCGTGAACGGCCTCGGCACCACTCTCAATACCAAGTTCACGAATATCAACGCATCGATCAACTAACGGGCAGCGCCTGTATTCTAATGAAGGCTTCGGGAAACCGAAGCCTTCATTTCGTTCGGCGCGTCGAGCCGGCCCTCTGAATCCGTGCTGAGCCCCAACACTCGGCTCAATTTGCGCGACGCCGTTAAACCGGCATTTACCGTCAGCAAGAACAGGCCGATACCTTTGGCTTTCGGCAATCGAATTAACTGCGCTGCAATTCCTGCTGCGTAGGTTGACGCCATGGTCACGGTGGTTTCCGCCCCCGCAACGGCCAGAGTTCTACAGCCACGTGTACAAATGGAGTTATAGATGACCAAGCTCGTTGCTCGCTTCGTCAAGGACGAATCCGGCGCCACCGCCATTGAGTATGGCCTGATTGCCGCGGGCATTGCGCTCGCGATCATCGCGGCCGTCAACGGCCTCGGCACCACGCTCAACACCAAGTTCACGAACATCAACGCCTCGATCAAGTAATCGATCGGCTTTGTTGAAGAAAAGGGCTTCGGGAGACCGAAGCCCTTTTCTGTGCCCGGGCCATTTTCGGCGGAACTCAGTAAAGCGCGTATGAAGCCGTCTTCAGTTGAGAAACGCACGAATTTCGGGCACTTTTTCGTGTCGCTTTCCCGCGACGAACCGGCCCGGCTGGTCTGCGCGGCGCTTGTCCTTGCCTGCCTCATGGCCTTGTTCCGGATTGCCAGCATCTGGCCTGGCGCATTTTAGTATTGTTCATTTCTGCCGGTTAGCCTGCCGTGTCGCTCAATCGGACCCAGGAAAGCGGATTTGACATTCGCATCCCATCCGGCCGCGCGTTCGCGATGAGAATGTTAGAATCGGACCATTAGCTTCCGCCGCTCAATCTGTCAGACCCGGCCCCCATGATCCTCGATCTCGCACGCGTCTTCCTGTTTCCCGCCTTGATGGCCTTCGCCGCGGCGAGCGATCTCTTCACGATGACAATCCCCAATCGGGTCTCGCTGCTGCTGGTGGCGGGTTTCTTTGTCCTTGCCGGTTTCAGCGGCATGCCGTTGTCCGAAATCGGCATGCATGTGGCAGCCGGCCTGGCGGTGCTCGTCATCGCCTTCGCCTGCTTCGCCTTCGGATGGATGGGCGGCGGCGACGCCAAGGTCGCAGCCGCTGCCGGGCTCTGGTTCGGATTTCCGCCGCTCGCCAGCTATCTGGTCTATGCGTCCCTGTTCGGCGGTGCGCTGACGCTCCTGATGCTTCAATTCCGGCAATGGCCGCTGCCGTACTCACTCATTTCGCAGGAATGGCTGCAACGGCTCCACCGCAAGGACAGCGGCATCCCCTACGGCATCGCCCTCGCCCTGGGTGCGTTGATGATCTATCCCGAAACCGAATGGATGAAGGCCGTCGACCTTACCCGCTTCATCGGCCATTGAACCCTCTGCCGTTCCGAACCGGAAATCCGCCTCACCCACAGCGCTCGCTGCAACACGCTGGAGACACTTGCAGACTTGCAAGCCGCCACACGTTGGCAACGTCTCATTAACGCGATTTAGATACGCCTCATTAACCATGCTTTGACGTTTAGCTGGTCAAATCCGACCACAGCGACAGGTCCGTCGCGGCGTGATGTGGAAAGTGAAGCGTATGAATACCGCGCGGATTGTCGTCTTGGCTATTGCTGTCTGCGCCGGCGGCGCTGCTGCCTATCTTGCAAGCGGCTCCGATCCAAAGCCGGTCGCGACACCCTCGACAATGGACACCACCGACGTTCTGGTAGCCCGCACCGATATTCCGCTCGGTCAGACCGTCACGCCCGACGATATCCAGTGGCAGAACTGGCCTTCGTCGACGGCAAGCTCCAGCTTCATCCGCCGCAACGATCAGCCCGAAGCCATGACCCAGATCGTTGGATCGATTGCGCGCTCGCCGTTCCTTGCGGGAGAGCCGATCCGCGAAACCAAGCTCGTCAAGGGCAATGGCTCCGGCTTCATGGCGGCCATCCTGCCGACCGGCATGCGCGCGATCTCCACGGAAATCTCGCCGGAAACCGGCGCCGGCGGCTTCATTCTGCCCAACGACAAGGTCGACGTCATTCTCACCAAACGTGAGAAGGTCGCCAGCCGCACCGGTACTAACGATGTCATCAACTCTGAGATCATCCTGAGCAACATCCGCGTTCTCGCCATCGACCAGACAGTGGGAGAAAAGGACGGGCAGAAAGTCGTGGTCGGCAAGACCACGACGCTGGAACTGAAACCCGATCAGGCAGAATTGCTGGCGCGTGCGCGGCAGAGCGGCACCCTGTCGCTTGCACTGCGCAGCCTGGTGGATGCCAACCGCAACGACATCAACATCGACGACGGCAGCAAGAGCGACAGTGTCAACGTCGTTCGCTACGGCGTTTCCACGCAAATGACGACACGGAAGTGATCGAGAGGACCGGCACGATGAGGCGAGAGGGACATCAGGCACCTGTACGGACCTTCATGGTGCGTGCCCTGTCGTTTGCCGCGGTTTCCGCGCTGACGCTGAACCCGGCGCTGTCGCCGGCAATCGCGAGCGATTACCGCACGCCCGCGGCGGCCGCCGTGGCCCCGAACGGAGGCCAGCTGAATGCTCGCTTCCTGCCGCTCGGCATCGGAAAATCCGTCGTCATCGACCTGCCGCGCGACATCAAGGATGTTCTGGTCGCGGACCCGAAGATCGCTAACGCCGTGGTGCGCTCAGCGCAACGCGCCTACATCATCGGCGCCGCAGTCGGCCAGACCAACATCGTCTTCTTCGACACGTCAGGCCAGCAGATCGCCGCTTACGATATCGCGGTGACACGCGACCTCAACGGTGTCCGCGCTGCGCTGAAGCAATCGTTCCCGCTGTCCGACATCCGGATCGAAGGCGTCGGCGACGGCGTCGTGCTATCGGGTTCGGCTGCAAGTCCCGTCGATGCGCAACAGGCGCAGGAGATGGCCGCGCGTCTGGCCGGCGGCCCCGAGAAGGTCGTGAACAGCATCGCTGTTCGCGGCCGCGATCAGGTCATGCTGAAGGTCACCGTAGCTGAAGTTCAGCGCGACATTATCAAGCAATTGGGTGTCGATCTCAGCGCCACTATGAATTACGGCACCGCCGTCGTGAACTTCAACAACACCAATCCGTTCACCGCATACGGCCGCCCGCTGGTTGCCAGCAACGCCCTGACCGGCGCGGCGGGCCAGGCAACGAACCTGCTCGGACAGCGCGTCCCCGCGGTGACCGCGACCCTGCGCGCGATGGAGAGCGCCGGTGTCGTTCGCACGCTTGCGGAACCGAACCTCACGGCGATTTCCGGCGAATCCGCGACCTTTGTCGCGGGCGGCGAATTCCCGCTTCCCAAGGGATATACCTGCGACCCTATTTCGCGGGCATGTACCACCCAGATCGATTTCAAGAAATTCGGCATTACCCTGAACTTCACGCCGATCGTGCTGACCGAAGGCCGGATCAGCCTGCGCGTGCTGACCGAAGTCTCTGAACTATCGCCCGACAACTCAATCACGCTCGATCAGGCGGGAAGCACCCTGACGATTCCGTCCGTCAAAACCCGCCGCGCGGAAACCACCCTCGAAATTCCTTCGGGCGGCTCGATGGCGATGGCCGGCCTGATCCAGGAACAGACCAAGCAATCCATCAACGGCCTGCCCGGACTGGCGCAGTTGCCTGTACTCGGAACGCTCTTCCGCAGCCGCGACTACGTCAATCGCAACACCGAACTCATGGTGCTGGTAACGCCGTTCGTGGTCCGCGCGGTCGCGCAGAAGGACCTGTCGCGTCCTGACGACGGGTTTGCCGATGCCGCAGACCCGCAGTCGGATCTTCTCGGCAACATCAACCGCATCTATGGCGTTCCCGGACGCGCTGAGCCCGGCCGCAAGTATCGCGGCACTTACGGCTTCATCACCGACTGAGATGGGACAAGGACAGTAACGATGACGATGCGAGTACCCAATCTCAAACGCAGCCTGCGGATCGCGGTCGCCCTTGTCGGGGCGTCTGCGGCGTTAGGGGCCTGCACGCATACGGATCAGGATACGCCGACAAGCAGCATCCCGAACGATTACCGGCAACGCCATCCCATCGTGGTTCAGGAAGCGAACCGCGCGACCGAAGTCTTCGTCGGGACCGGCCGGGGCGGGCTCACCGCTGCGCAGCGTTCGGACATCGCTGGTCTCGCTGAAGCCTGGTTACGCGAAGGCACCGGCGGCATCATCATCGATATGCCGGCGAATACGCCGAACGCGCGTGTCGCAGCCGATTCACTGCGCGAGATCCAGGCTATCCTGGCGGCCGCCGGTGTGCCGCCGCGTGGCATCACCGTCAGGAACTATCGTCCGACCGATCCGAGGCAGTTTGCAACCATCCGCGTGAACTATCCGCGGATCGTTGCGGATGCCGGTCCCTGCGGCCTCTGGCCGGAAGACCTCGGCCCGTCGATCAAGAACAAGGGCTATTACAACAACCGGCCGTACTACAATCTGGGCTGCGCAAGCCAGCGCAACCTCGCAGCAATGGTCGACAATCCGTCAGATCTCGTCCAGCCGCGCTCCGAAACGCCAGCCTATACGCCTCGCCGCAGCGTTGCTTTCGACAAGTATCGAAAGGGCACGACAACGACGACTGCATACCCTGAAGCCGACAAGGCCAAACTTAGCGAAGTAGGCAAATGATCAGTTACGCGCGCCAGGACCAGGAGGACGGGACGGCCTCGACCGCCGCCGAGGAGCATATTGCGCCGGCGCCGCGCGTTTCCGTCCAGGCATTCTGCGAAACCGTCGAAACCGCCGCGGCCGTACAGGCCGCCGGTGAAGACCGGCGGCTGGACAAGGCGCATCTCAAGATTCAAATGGGCGGAATGGCGGCGGCCATCGAGGCGTACCGCACCGCGCCGACCCCGAACGTGATTCTGCTCGAAACCGAGGGCCGCAACGACATCCTCTCGGGCCTCGATCAGCTCGCGACGGTTTGCGACGCTGGGACGCGGGTGATCGTGATCGGCCGCGTCAACGACGTCGTGCTGTACCGCGAGCTTGTGCGTCGCGGCATCAGCGACTATGTCATCGCGCCGGTCGCACCGCTCGATATCGTCCGCTCGATCTGCGGCCTGTTTTCAGTTCCGGAAGCCAAGGCCGTCGGACGGATTATAGCCGTAGTCGGCGCCAAGGGCGGCGTAGGCGCATCCACAGTGGCACACAACGTCGCTTGGGCGATCGCGCGCGACCTTGCGCTGGACTCGGTCGTCGCCGATCTCGATCTCGCCTTCGGAACCGCGGGCCTCGATTACAATCAGGATCCGCCGCAGGGCATCGCCGACGCTGTCTTCTCTCCCGACCGCATCGACACCGCCTTCGTCGACCGTCTGCTCTCCAAATGCACCGACCATCTTAGCCTGCTCGCGGCGCCCGCGACGCTCGACCGGGTGTACGATTTCGGCACAGACGCGTTCGATTCGATCTTCGATACGCTGCGCACGACGATGCCCTGCATCGTTCTCGACGTTCCGCATCAGTGGTCTGGATGGACCAAGCGCGCGCTGGTCGGCGCCGACGACATTCTGATCGTCGCCACGCCCGACCTCGCCAATCTGCGCAACACCAAGAACATGTTCGACACGCTGAAGGCCGCACGGCCCAACGACAGGGCACCGCTGTACTGCATCAACCAGGCGGGCGTGCCGAAGCGGCCCGAGATCAACACCAGCGAGTTCGCGAAGGCGATAGAAAGTCCGCCGATCGTGACCATCCCGTTCGAGCCGCAGATCTTCGGCGCGGCGGCGAACAATGGACAGATGATCGCCGAAATCGCCGCCAATCATCGCACGTCGGAGATGTTTTTGCAGATCGCACAGCGCCTCACCGGCCGCGGCGAAGCCAAGAAGCCGCGCAATTCGTTTCTGGCACCTTTGCTCGGAAAGCTCCGGGCCAAATAGACTTTCGCGTGGAGTACTGTCGTGTTTGGTAAGCGTAGCGGAACAGAGGCCGACATCCGGGGGATTCAACCCGCGGATCGCGGGCATGTGACAACGCCAGCCGCGGCAAAGCCGGCCGTGGCGAACGTCTCATCGCCGCCGCTGTCGCCTGTACGGTCTCCCGCTCCCGTGGTGGAAGCGCGGCGCTCCGATACCTATTACCAGGTCAAGGCAACGATTTTCGGGGCGCTGATCGAAGCTATTGATCTCGCCCAGCTTGCGAAGCTCGACGTTGAGTCCGCGCGCGAGGAAATCCGCGACATCGTCAACGAAATCATCGCGATCAAGAACATCGTGATGTCGATCGCCGAGCAGGAGGAACTGCTCGACGACATCTGCAACGACGTTCTCGGCTACGGACCGCTTGAACCGCTACTCGCGCGCGACGATATCGCCGACATCATGGTGAACGGCGCCGGCACCGTCTTTATCGAAGTCGGCGGCAAGATCCAGAAAACCGGCATTCGCTTCCGCGACAACCAGCAGCTCCTTAACATCTGTCAGCGCATCGTCAGCCAGGTCGGCCGCCGCGTCGACGAGTCGTCGCCAATATGCGACGCCCGTCTCGCCGACGGTTCGCGCGTCAACGCAATCGTTCCGCCGCTGGCCATCGATGGCCCGGCCCTCACTATCCGCAAGTTCAAGAAAGACAAGCTGACGCTGGAACAGCTCGTCAAATTCGGCGCGATTACGCCCGAGGGCGCTCAAATTCTGCAAGTTATCGGGCGCTGCCGCGCAAACGTGCTGATTTCCGGCGGCACGGGCTCTGGCAAGACCACGCTGCTGAACTGCCTGACCAACTACATCGACGAAGACGAGCGCATCATCACCTGCGAGGACGCCGCCGAACTGCAGTTGCAGCAGCCGCATGTCGTCCGTCTTGAAACGCGCCCTCCCAACATCGAAGGCGAAGGCCAGGTCACCATGCGTGATCTCGTCAAGAACTGCCTGCGTATGCGGCCTGAACGCATCATCGTCGGCGAGGTCCGCGGACCCGAGGCGTTCGACCTGTTGCAGGCGATGAACACCGGCCACGACGGATCGATGGGAACACTGCACGCCAACAATCCTCGCGAAGCGCTGTCGCGCTGCGAATCCATGATCACCATGGGCGGCTACTCGCTGCCGTCGCGCACCATCCGCGAAATGATCTGCGCCTCGATCGACGTCGTCGTCCAGGCGGCCCGCCTGCGTGACGGCTCGCGCCGCATCACTCACATCACCGAGGTGATGGGGATGGAAGGCGACACCATCATCACCCAGGATATCTTCATCTACGATCTGATGGGTGAAGATCTGAACGGCAACATTGTCGGCCGCCATCGCTCGACGGGTATCGGACGCCCGAAGTTCTGGGAACGCGCCCGCTATTACGGCGAGGAAAAGCGGCTCGCCGCCGCGCTCGATGCGGCCGAAGTCGCAGAGGTATAGGAGCGCGCCCATGAATATGCAGGCGCTGGCACTGGCTTTCCTCTCCGCCCTCACGGTGGGCGGACTCGCGTGGGTTTTCATCTATCCGCTGCTCTCCGGCGAAAAGCAGGCCGAGAAGCGTGTCCAGTCCTTTGCACGCGCCGAACCTGCATTGCGTATTGACGACCGGTCGCGCACACGCCGCGTGCAGGTCGAAGACACCCTCAAAGAGCTTGAACAGAAGCTTGCCGCATCCAAGAAGGTTTCGATCGAAACCCGCATCGCCCAGGCGGGCATGATCTGGACCAAGCAGCAGTTCTTGATCGGCTCCGGGATTCTCGGCGCGATCGCTCTGATCGGGTCCTATATTGCCGGTGCGCCTCCACTTGCCTCGCTTGGCTTTGGCCTGGGTGCGGGATTCGGACTGCCGCGCTGGGTGCTTGGCTTTCTCAAGAAGCGCCGCGAAAAGAAATTTCTCGAAGCCTTGCCGGATGCCGTCGACGTGATCGTTCGCGGCATCAAGGCCGGCCTTCCGCTGTTCGATTCGATCAAGGTTGTTGCCGCCGATGCGCCCGAGCCGCTGCGCAGCGAGTTCAACGCGATCATCGAAACCCAGACCATCGGCATGCCGCTCGGTGACGCGTGCCAGCGTCTTTACGACAGAATGCCGCTGCCCGAAGCCAACTTCTTCGGCATCGTGATTGCGATCCAGACCAAGTCCGGCGGCAACCTGTCGGAAGCCCTCGGAAATCTGTCCAAGGTGCTTCGCGACCGCAAGAAGATGGCCGCGAAGATTCAGGCGATGTCCATGGAAGCCAAGGCTTCGGCTGGTATTATCGGCGCCCTGCCTCCGCTTGTGATGATCATGGTCTACATCATGACACCCGAATACATTTCCCTGCTCTGGACCCATCCAACCGGGCGACTGATGCTGGCGGGCTGCGTGCTCTGGATGTCGACCGGCATTCTTGTCATGAAAAAAATGATCAACTTCGATTTCTGACGAGGAACCATGGTCGATCTTCTCATCGAAAAGTTCCACGACGTCAGGTTCATGACGATGTTGATGGCGGCCATCGCCGCCGCAGCAGCAGCTTACGCGGTTGTGGCACCGATGTTCGCCGGTGACGGACTGGCCAAACGCATGAAGGCTGTTGCCAGCGAACGCGAGCGGATGCGCCAGCGCGAACGCGACCGGCTGAACCGCTCAGAGAAAGTTTCGCTGCGCCAGACGCCGAAACAGGTCGTGCAGAGGGTCGTTGAGGACTTCAACCTCGGCAAGTGGGTGGCTCAGGAAGAAGCCCGCGACAAGCTCGTTATGGCCGGTTATCGCGGCCAGGCACCTTATGTCACGTTTCTCTTCTTCCGCCTTGTCATGCCGATCGTGTTCCTGATCTGCGCCATTCTCTATGTGTTCGTGATCTCGAACATGCAGCAGCCGACACCTATGAAAATCGGCATGTGCCTGGGCGCGACATGGTTCGGCATGCAGGCGCCGATGCTGTTCCTGAAGAACGCCATCACCAAGCGCCAGCTGTCGATCCGGCGGGCGTTTCCGGATGCGCTCGACCTGCTGCTGATCTGCATCGAATCCGGCATGTCGATCGAAGCAGCATTTCGCCGGGTAAGCCAGGAAATCGGCAGCCAGTCGATCGCTCTCGCGGAGGAGTTCTCGCTGACAACCGCCGAGCTCTCGTACCTCCAGGACCGCAAGATGGCTTACGAGAATCTCGCCAAGCGGACCGGCACCGAGGGTGTGAAATCGGTCTGTCTGGCCCTGCAACAGTCGGAACGCTATGGCACGCCGCTGGGGCAGACGCTGCGCGTGATGGCTCAGGAAAACCGGGACATGCGCATGAACGAGGCCGAGAAGAAGGCGGCCGCCTTGCCGCCGAAACTGACCGTGCCGATGATCGTGTTCTTCCTGCCGGTCCTGTTCGTCGTCATTCTGGGCCCGACCGGCATCAAGGTCTCGGAATACATGAAATAGTGCGAGCGGCGCCGGTCAGACGCCGCTGCGTCATTCAACTCCAAGACAGCTGAAATGAAGCGTGGCCTATGAACGGCTGGGCTCGGCCATGGCCGTCGTGCGCGGAGCTCGTCCACCATCGCGGCTGAGCATCTGCTTCAGATAGGCGACGTTGGCTTCCGCCTCTTCGGCGGGCAGGTCTGCCTTCACGATGGTTTCGGCTTCCGCGAAACGACCCTGGAGCCCGACCACCAGTCCGAGATTCTGGCGGACGCGGGAATCCGCCGATCCACGGCTATAGGCCCTGCGCAGCACCGACTCGGCTTTGGGCAGATCCTTGGACAGAACATAGGACATGCCGAGATTCGACAGCACCGATGGCTCTTCAGGGGCAATCTTCAGGGCGCTCGCATAGTAGCGGCGAGCCTCTTCGTGATTGCCGAGTTGATCGAGCGTCGTGCCCTGCACCGACAGAATGCGCCAGTCGGGATTTGCCGGCGTATGGGCACGGGTCAGAATGTCGAACGCCTGTTGAAAATTTCCGTTGTCCGCCAGCGCTCGGCCATAGGCTGCCAGCAGCGCCTTGTTGCCGGGGTTGGCGATGGTCGCTTGCTCCAGCACTGCGACGGCCTGCTGGCGCTGCCCGTTCAGGCGCAACGACTGGCCATATTGTAGTGCGGCGGCCGCATCCCGCGGGTTGGCGCGATAGCGTTCGCCGTAGGCTTCGATCTCATCGCGCGATGCAACGCCCGGTCCCGCTTCAGCACGGGCATTGAGCGATCCGGTAATGTCGGGGGAACGCGCGGTCTGGCAACCGCCGAGGCTGGCTGCGAGGAGCGTTGCGGCCGCTGCGGACCCGAAATACCTGGCGAAACGGGATGGATTACGCATGACGCATGGACTCGCAATCGAGGTTGGCGAAGCCGGATGACGCCAGCAATAGACTGTTAACCCTAATGTCTGGTTAATTCCCGAAGGGCGAGGGCGCCCGAACCACATGCCTCCCGATCAGAAAGACATGTAAAAACGCGATCTTGAGCCTGCTGCGCAGCACAGTCGCGCTGCTATAGTGAATGCCTGTCATTCACCCTGTCCGGGAACTCCATGCATCCAGCCTTCCAGAGCACCACATCTGCCACCCCCATTACCTTTGCCACCAAATCGACCTGGGATGCCGTCAGCGCCACTCTCCCCGCCGCGGCTCGGCGATTCGCGGCGGCCAATGCCTTCACCGCAAAGCCCGGCCAGTATCTCGCGCTGCCCGCGGAGGACGGATCGCTCGCCCATGTGCTGTTCGGCATCGAGGATGCCTCTTCCGAGTGGCGCGATCCTTTCCGGCCGGGACAGTTGCCCGGCCTGCTGCCGGCGGGCACCTACAGCTTTGCCAATGCACCGCATGACACGCGGCTGGCGGTGCTCGCCTTCGCGCTCGGTAGTTACCGGTTCAATCGCTATCGCAAGAACGACACGCCCGGCGCACGGCTGGTTCCGCCCGACGGCATCGATATGGTTCAGCTGACGCGCATGGTGGACGCGGCTGCGCTGGCGCGTGACCTCATCAACACGCCGGCCAATGACATGGGGCCGGACGAACTCGCGCAAGCTGCACAGGCACTCGCGGAGAAATTCGGTGCGTCCTACACGTGCATTGTCGGTGATGACCTGCTGAAACAGAACTTCCCGCTGATCCATGCGGTCGGCATGGCATCGGCCCGCGCGCCGCGGCTGATCGACATCACTTGGGGCGACGCATCGCATCCGAAGGTGACGCTGGTCGGCAAGGGCGTCTGTTTCGATACCGGCGGGCTTGATCTCAAGCCGTCGAGCGGCATGCTGATCATGAAGAAGGATATGGGCGGAGCGGCCAACGTACTCGCGCTCGCGCAGATGATCATGGATGCGAAGCTCAAGGTTCGCCTCCGCGTTCTGATTCCCGCCGTCGAGAATTCAGTCGCGGGGAATGCCTTTCGCCCGCTCGATATCTTTCCGTCGCGCAAGGGCGTCAATGTCGAGATCGGCAACACCGATGCGGAAGGGCGCCTCGTGCTGGCCGACGCGCTGGCGCTGGCCGACGAGGAGACCCCGGATCTGCTGATCGACCTCGGTACCCTGACGGGCGCCGCGCGCGTCGCGCTGGGACCGGATCTGCCGCCGTTCTATACCAATGATGAGGTGCTGGCGGCGGACGTCGCGCGCCATGCCCACGCTGAGAATGATCCGTTGTGGCGCATGCCGCTGTGGATGCCCTACGACTCTTGGCTGGATTCCAAGGCGGCCAATCTCAACAACGCGCCGGGCGGTGCATTCGCAGGCTCGATCACCTGCGCCCTGTTCCTGAAACGTTTTGTTGAAAGCGCCAAGGGTTGGCTTCACGTGGATATTTACGGCTGGACACCATCGGCCAAGCCCGCGCGGCCCGAAGGCGGCGAATGCCAGGCCGCACGCGCGATCTACAAGCTGTTGAGCGAGCGATATGGCTGATCCAAAACCCACATTCGAACCGAGGCTAACACCCGCACGGCCCGATCTCGCGGCGAAACATCTTGAAGGCAAAGTCACAGCCGATCGCTTTACCGAAGGCACGGAATTCGAAGTCTTCGATCCCATCGCACCGGTCCGGCGCGAACCCTCGCACGATGCAGCGTTGGACACCGAGGCGCTGAAGGGCGAACGCGTGACGATCTACGATCGCGACGCGGAGGGATGGGCTTGGGGCCAGCTCAAGGCAGACGGGTATGTCGGATGGCTTCCCGATATCGCGCTGGTGCAGCCGCGCTCGGCGCCGACGCACAAGGTCACAGCGCTGCGCACCTTCGCGTTTCCCGGACCTTCGATCAAGCTGCCGCCAGTGGAAAGCCTGCCGCTCGGCGCACGCGTCGAAATCGTCAAGACCGATGGCGGCTTCGCGATCACCAACCAGCGGCACTATCTGCCGATGCAACACGTGGCGTCGCTTAACACCAACGAAGCCGATTTCGTTGCCGTCGCAGAACGCTTCGTCGGCACGCCGTACCTGTGGGGCGGCAGGACCAGCCTCGGCATCGACTGCTCGGGCCTCGTGCAGACATCGCTCGCGGCCGCCGGCATCACCGCGCTACGCGACAGCGATATGCAAGAGGCCTCGCTGGGAACCACGCTGCCACCATCGCAATGGCAGGATCTCAAACGCGGCGATCTGATCTTCTGGAAAGGCCATGTCGCGATCGTGCGAGACAACACCACCATCGTTCACGCCAACGCGCACCACATGGCGACAGCGATCGAGCCGACGCAGGCGGCCATAGCGCGCATCAAGGCCGCGGGCAGCGACGTAACGAGCATCAGGCGGTTAGGCTGAGAGACGCCTACATCTCCGGCACGATGTGCGGCGCGGCTTCAATGTTGAAGGCGGCCGCGAACAGCGCCCGCGTATAGCCGGACCTCGGATTCTTGAAAATATCCGCTGCGGCGCCTTCCTCCACCACCTTGCCGTGACGCATTACGATCAGGTTGCTTGCGAGTGAGGCGACCACGCGCAGGTCATGCGAGATGAACATATAAGTCAGGTCGCGCTTGCGTTGCAGTTCGCGCAGCAAATCAACCATCTGGGCCTGGAACAACATATCCAGCGCGCTGGTTGGCTCGTCCAGCACCACGAAATTCGGCTCCAGCACCACGGCGCGCGCGATGCTGATGCGCTGGCGCTGGCCGCCGGAAAATTCATGCGGATAACGGAAGCGGGTCGCCGGATCGAGTCCAACATCCTTCAGCGCCTTGATGACCCGCGCCTCGCGTTCGCTCTCGCTGAGCGACGGCTGATGCACGCCGAGGCCTTCCGCCACGATGTCGCCGACCGACATGCGCGGGCTGAGTGCCCCAAAAGGATCCTGAAACACGATCTGCATGTCGCGGCGGATCGGACGTATCTCCTTGAACTTCAGACCCTGAATATCCTTGCCGAGGAACACGATCGGCCCGCTCGACGAAATCAGGCGCAGCAACGCCAGCCCGAGGGTGGTCTTGCCCGAACCGGACTCGCCGACTACGCCGAGCGTTTCGCCCTTGCGTACCGACACGCTGACACCATCGACCGCCTTGATGTGCCCGACGGTCTTGCGCAACAGCCCTCGCTTGATCGGAAACCAGACCTTCAAGTCATCGGATGACATCACGACTGGCGATTCCGGCCGCGGCGGCGCAGGATCTGGCTTCGGCTCCGCCGCCAGCAGCGCCTTGGTGTAAGGATGCTGAGCCGCCGTAAAGACCTGTTCCACCGGTCCCTGCTCGACGATCTTGCCGTTGTTCATCACGCAGACCACATCGGCGATGCGCCGCACAATGCCGAGGTCATGGGTAATGAACAGCATGCTCATGCCGAGCCGCTCGCGAATATCGGCCAGCAGCTTGAGAATTTGCGCCTGCACCGTGACGTCGAGCGCCGTGGTCGGCTCGTCCGCGATCAAAAGATCCGGTTCGTTCGCCAGCGCCATGGCGATCATCACACGCTGACGCTGTCCGCCGGACAACTGATGCGGATAGCTCGCAAGGCGCGTTTCCGGTTCGGGAATGCCGACCTGCGTCAACAATTCGAGCATCCGCGCCCGCGCCGCCGCGCCGCGCACGCCACTGTGCAGATAGATCACTTCGCCGATCTGCGCCTCGATGGTGTGCAGCGGATTAAGTGACGTCATCGGCTCCTGGAAAATGATCGAGATGTCGTTGCCGCGAATGCCGCGAATCTCGTTCTCGCTGAGGCTCAGCAGCTCCTGGCCCTTGAAGCGGATGCTGCCCGACGGGTGAAATGCCGTCGGATACGGCAGCAGCTTCAGCACCGACAGCGCGCTGACGGATTTTCCCGAGCCGGATTCGCCAACCAGCGCGACGCATTGCCCCCGATCGATCGAAAACGAAATACCGTCGACCGCGACGCTCACATTCCCGCCCTGGCGGAAACCGACCGACAGATCGCGGACATCGAGCAGAGGCTGGTTGATCGCGTCCAACATGATCTCACCTGAACGTCTTGCGCGGATCGAAGGCATCGCGCACGCCCTCGCCGATGAAGATCAGAAGCGATAGCATGATCGCAACCGAGAAGAACCCAGTGAAGCCGAGCCACGGCGCCTGCACATTCGATTTGCCCTGCGACAGCAGTTCGCCGAGCGACGGCGAGCCCGGCGGCAGGCCGAAGCCAAGGAAATCCAGGGCCGTCAGCGTCATCACCGACGATGAGACGATGAACGGCAGGAAGGTCATGGTTGCCACCATCGCGTTCGGCAGCAGGTGGCGGAACATGATGGTACCGTTCGATACACCCAGTGCCCGCGCCGCCTGGATGTATTCGAAATTGCGTCCGCGCAGGAATTCCGCGCGGACCAGACCGACCAGGGACACCCATGAGAACAACAGCAGGATTCCAAGCAGCACGAAGAATCCGGGCACCAGCACGGATGACAGGATCAGAAGCAGATACAGCGACGGGATTGCGGTCCATACCTCGATGAAGCGCTGAAACAGGAGATCGACCCAGCCGCCGAAATAGCCCTGGATGCCACCGGCGGCGATGCCGATCACGGATGAAATGATGGTCAGCGCAAGACCGAACAATACGGAAATCCGGAAACCGTAGATCAGGCGCGCAACCACATCGCGGCCCTGATCGTCAGTGCCGAGCCAGTTGTATTCGAGGTCGCGGCAGCCGCGCACGCCCTTCTTATCGACCACCGCCTTGCATTGCGCCTCGGTGAGCATCCATGTCGGCTTCGACGGCGCCGGCGTTGGCAGATCGAGATTGTGTGTGTCATACGAGTAGCGGATCAGCGGCCAGATGATGGTACCGTTCTTCTCCTTGATCAGTTTCTGCAGATACGGATCACGGTAGTCGGCAGCCGTCTCAAAGTCGCCGCCGAACGCGGTTTCGGGATAAGTCACGAAGGCCGGGAAATACAGCTTGCCATCAAACTTGATCAGGAACGGGCGATCATTGGCGATCAGCTCCGCGAACAACGAGACAAAAAACAGCAAAGCGAAGATCCAGAACGACCAATAGCCGCGCCGGTTGGATTTGAAGTTGCGCCAGCGCCGTTGGTTGAGCGGCGATATGCCGAGCGGATGACGCGAGGGCGGCACGGCTTCGCCTATCGGCGACAGCGCCGTGGTCTCGACCGGCGGGACGGGAGCGATCGTCATACCTCGCGCGCCTCAAAATCGATCCGCGGGTCGATCCACATATAGGTGAGATCCGAAATCAGATTGACCACCAGACCGACCAGCGAAAAGATGAACAGCGTACCGAACACCACCGGATAGTCGCGATTGAGCACGCTCTCGAAGCCGAGCAGCCCGAGACCATCGAGCGAGAAGATCGTCTCAATCAGCAGCGAGCCGGAGAAGAAGGCGTGAATAAAGGCGCTCGGGAAACCGGCGATTACGATCAGCATGGCATTGCGGAAAATGTGGCCGTAGAGTACCTGGCGCTCGCTGCACCCTTTGGCGCGCGCGGTCATCACATACTGCTTGCGGATTTCATCAAGGAACGAATTCTTGGTAAGCAGCGTCATCGTCGCGAAGGCGCCTAGCGCCATCGAGATTAGCGGCAGCGTGATGTGCCAGAAGTAATCGGTGATCTTCTGGTACCAGGGGAATTGCGACCAGCCGTCCGATGTCAGACCGCGCAGCGGAAAGATATCGAAGAACGATCCGCCCGCGAACAGGATGATCAGCAGAATCGCGAATAGAAAACCCGGGATCGCGAAACCGATGATGATGATGCCCGATGTCCAGGTATCGAATTTCGAGCCATCCTGGATGGCCTTGCGGATTCCGAGCGGAATCGAGATCAGATAGGTCAGCAGCATCATCCAGATGCCGAGCGACATCGAGACCGGCAGCTTCTCCTTGATGAGCTGTATTACACTGACGTCGCGGAAGTAGCTCTTGCCGAAATCGAAACGCGCGAAATTCCACAGCATCAGCGCGAAGCGTTCCGGCGCAGGCTTGTCGAAGCCGAACTGTTTCTCGAGGCTCTTGACGAAATCCGGATCGAGACCCTGCGCGCCGCGGTATTTCGAGGAAACCGCGTCCGCGGACGCCCCCGCCTGCGGCCGCGAGGCGAAATCGCCGCTGGACGATCCTGAAACGCGCGAGCTGGCGCCGGTGTCAGAGCCGGACAGTTGTGCGATCACCCGCTCGACGGGACCACCCGGGGCGAACTGCACCACGACAAAGGACACGAACAGGATGCCCAGCAGCGTGGGAATCATCAGCAGGATGCGGCGGGCGATATATGCGGTCATGGACTACTTCGCCTGCACTGGCCTGGCCTGCTCGGGCTTCTTGGCCTTTGCCTCATCGAACCACCACAGGTCTGGCGCGCCAACGCCGTTGGCGTAACGCGGAATATTCGGAGGATGGGCGAATACATCCCAATAGGCAATGCGATGGCTGGCCGAATACCACTGCGGCACCCAGTAACGCCCGGCGCGGAACACGCGATCGAACGCCCGGCAGGCAATGCGCAGTTCATCGCGATTTTCAGCCGCGATGATACGCTCGATCAGTACGTCGATGGCAGGATTCTTGATGCCGGACAGATTCTGAGATCCCTTGATGTCGGCGACCTGGGACGAGAAGAACGTCCGCATCGCATCGCCCGGTGTTGACGACATGCTGAAACGCTGAATCGCGACATCGAAATCGAAATCGTCGAGACGCGAGCGGAACTGCACCGGATCGACCAGCCTCACGCTGGCGTCGATGCCGAGCACGCCGAGATTCTTGATGTAGGGCGCATGGTGCGCCTGAAACGCGGGTTCTTCGAGCAGAAACTCGACCCGGAACGCATCACCGTTGGGCAATTGGCGCTTGCCGTCCTTGATGACGCAGCCGGCGTCCTGCAACAGTTGTGACGCCTTGCGAAGCAAGGTGCGATCCTGTCCCGATCCGTCGCTGACCGGCGGCAGGAATGGCGCGCCGAACACCTCGTCGGGCAGCTGACCGCGGAATGGTTCAAGCAGTTTCAGTTCTTCCGGTGGCGGCGGGCCTTCGGCCATCAGATCGGAATTCTGGAACGGCGAGACCGTGCGCGCATAAGCGCCGTACATGATGGTCTTGTTGGTCCATTCAAAGTCGAACGCCTGGATCATGGCCTCGCGGACGCGCGGGTCCTTGAACTGTGCGCGGCGCGTGTTCAGGAACCAGCCCTGCGCTCCCGATGGTGTATCGTCCGGCAGCAGTTCCTGCTTGACCCGGCCATCCTTTATGGCGGGGAAATCGTAGCGCGTATTCCAGATACGCGCGGTGAATTCCTCGCGATAAAGATAATTCCGGCCGGTGAAGCCCTCGAAGGCAACATCGCGGTCGCGGTAGAATTCGTGGCGCACGGCGTCGAAGTTGAAGGCACCGCGCGACACCGGCAGATCCTTCGCCCACCAGTCCTTCACGCGTTCGTATTCGATGTATCGCCCGACCTCGAAGCGGCCGACCTTGTACGGCCCGGAGCCGAGCGGAATATCGAGGCTGGATTCGTCGAACGGCTTCTTGTCGTAGTACGCCTTCGAGAAGATCGGCAATCCCGCGGCATATAGCGGCACATCGCGGCCGCGCTTCGCCGCGAACGTCACCGTCAGCGTAGCGTCATCGCCGGCTTCGGCCTTGATCATATCACGGAGCTGCTGCTGAATGATCGGGTGCCCTTTCTCCTTGAGGATCGTCAGGGAGAACGCAGCGTCCTTCGCGGTGATCTTGGTGCTGTCATGGAATCGCGCCTCGGGCCGCAGCGTGAAGCGGTATGTCAGCTTGTCCGGCGAAATCCGCACCGAACGCGCGACCAGGCCATACATCGCATCGGGCTCATCGCCTGCACGCACCATCAGCGCTGCGAAGGTCTGATCCATGCCGATAGCGCCGTCGCCCTTGAGGATAAAGCTGTTCAGCGAATTGAACGTAAAGAACGACTGGTTGTAGGCGCGAGACGACGGAACGGTCGAGAACACGCCGCCCTTTGGCGCACCGACATTGACGTAGTCGAAATTCTTGAAGTCAGGCGGATACTTCAGATCGCCGAATGCCGACATGCCATGGGCATCAGGGGCAGCTTCAACGCCGGATTGGGCCACGGCCGATAGCGGCGACCATGCCGCAGCCATCGCGCTGCCGCCAAGGACAAGAACCCGTCGCCGCGAAAGGCCGGTCAAGAACGCTTGCCGATCTTGTCGGCCTTCGCCTTGTCATACCACCATAGCGATGGCAGACCGGAACGGCCGTATTTCGGAAGCGGCGCGTGGCTGAAACGATCCCATCGCGCGTAACGCGAGAAGCCATAGGTAAACTGAGGCACGCAGTAATAGTGCCAGAGCAGCACGCGATCGAGCGCCTTGGTCGCGGCAACCAAGGTTTCGCGATCTCCGGCGTAAATGATCTTGTCGATCAGCTTGTCGACGACTGGATTCTTGATACCAACCGTGTTGCGGGACCCCGGGACATCGGCGGCGGGCGTTCCCCAGAAATCACGCTGTTCGTTGCCGGGCGACAGCGACTGCCCCCACACATCCGAGATGATGTCGTAATCGAAATTTCTCACCCGGTTCTGGTATTGCGCGTCGTCGACGGTGCGGACGTTCACCGTGATTCCGAGCCGCTCGAGCGATGGCTTGTAGAACAGAACGATGCGCTCGAATGACGGATTGTCCAGCAGGAACTCGACCGCGACTGGCGTACCATCCTTTTTGACCAGCTTGCCGTCACGCACCTCATAGCCTGCTTCTTTCAGAAGCCGCGTCGCGTTGCGGAGATTGTCGCGTACCTTCTCGGGATCACCCCCGACCGGATTCTCGTAAGGCTTGGCGATCACCTCCGGCGGGATCTCGCCGTAGACCTCCTTGAGAATCTCGAACTCCCTCTGCACCGGAACGCCCGAGCAGGCGAGTTCGGTGCCTTCGAAGTAGCTGTTGATGCGCTTGTATTTGCCGTAGAATAACTGCTTGTTCATCTCCTCGAAATCGAACGCATAGTTGAAAGCGCGGCGCACCCGCTTGTCTGCGAACAATTCGCGGCGAATATTGAAAGCGAAACCCTGCATCCGCCCGGAGTCGTTGATCGGAAACTCCTCGAGTACCACGCGATTTTCCTTCACCGCCGGAAAATCGTAAGCCGTCGCCCAGCTCTTGGCCGACGCCTCGACAGTCCAGTCCGCCTGATCGGCCTTGAAGGCTTCGAGCGAGACGGTCGCGTCGCGGAAGAACTCGAAACGCATTTCATCGAAGTTATGCTGGCCGACACGCACCGGCGTGTTCGCGCCCCAGTAATTTTTCACGCGCTCCATGGTCATGGAGCGGCCTGCGACAAAGTCCTTGATCGTATACGGCCCCGATCCGAGCGGCTTCTCAAGCGTCGTCGCGCCGACGTCACGCTTGCGGCCTGCACTGTCGGTGCCTTCCCACCAGTGCTTCGGCAACACGACCAGTTCGCCGACGATGCTGGGTAATTCGCGATTGCCCGGAGCATCGAACGTGAACTTGATCTCGTGCGAGCCGACCTTCTCTGCCTTCACCACATGCTTGTAGTATGACGAATACATCGGGCTGTATTTTTTCAGCGCCTCCAGCGAGAACAGCACGTCTTCCGGCGTGACAGGCTTGCCGTCATGCCAGCGCGCCTCCTTGCGGAGGCGATACGTCACCCACGAATGATCGTCGGGATGCATCGCGGCCTCGGCCAGCAAACCGTATTTGGTGCTGGCTTCGTCGAGCGACTGCGTCGTCAGCGACTCGTACATCAGCATCACGGCTGGCGCGATGGTGCCCTTCACGCCCGCCACCACGAAGTTGAGGTTGTCGAACGTCCCGATCGAAATCTGACGGGCGATGCCGCCTTTCGGTGCATCTGGATTGACGTAGTCGAAACGCTTGAAGTCGGCGGGATATTTGACGTCACCGAACAGCGACAGGGCATGCTTCCATTCCGGCGTGGCCTGAGCGTGCGCGAGATTGACGACCCTCAACCCCGCCGCATTCAGCGCCGGTGCTGCGGCAACAAAAGCTCCAGTCTGGAGAAGTCGGCGGCGGGAAATGTTCAAATTAAATGTTCCTGTTGCTGATCGAAAAACGGGTGCCGAGGCAACGTCTTGGCCGATTATGTCGGTTTTTGGATATGACGCCAGCCCGTTGCCGCGGGTTCTTTGCGACGAAATGTCCAGATCGAAAACAGCAGCAATTGCAACGCAAAACGGCCAGGCGAACCTGGCCGTTTTCGGATTAAATTTCTGTCACCAGCGTCCCGAATCCGACGTTCGCTTCATTTTCAGCACATCCCGAGCGAACGTCGGATTCGAAGGGACACCGGCAAACTTATGATTCCAGTGATCCTTTGGTTCTGCCATTCGTAAAAGTGCTCGCGGAAGACATGATACGAATGTCAGAACCGGATCACTGGCCGAAAGCTCATTTGCTGGCAGTCGGCAGCGGCACCGGAGTATCGGCCAGCGTGCGCAGATAGGCGATCAGATCCGCCCGCTCGCTGTCCTTGCTGATGCCGGCGAAGCCCATCGCGGTGCCGGGGACGAAGCCCTTCGGGCTGGCAATGAACTTGTTGATGCTGTCGTAGGTCCACTTGCCGCCCTTGCCTTTCATGGCAGCGGAGAAGTTGAACCCGCCGCGGCCGTGGCCAATCTCGTCGTCGATGACGCCATAAAGATTCGGGCCAACCTTGTTCGGGCCGTTCTTCTCGAAGGTGTGGCAGGCTGCGCACTTCTTGGCGGCGGCGGCACCCTTCTCAACAGAAGCGGTCTGGAGCAGCTTCTCGATTGGCTCGCTCGGCGCAGCTGCGGCGGCCGGACCGGCGCCTTCAGCTTCCTTGATCGCAATTTCAAAGCCGGGCTTTTCGGGCTTCTTCGGCGAGAAAATCGCGTTGGCAGCCATATTCATGGAGAGCAGAACGAGGCAGGTGGCAAGCACCGCGCCCATGATCTTGTTGAGTTCGAAGGAGTCCATTTTCGATCAGGCCCCGAGCCGGAAAGTCGATACATTTAGCCGCGCAGAGCGACCTTGGATTGCTACCGGGAACAGGCGTGCAGCGCAATACAGGCAGCGGGATCGAGATAACGGTTTGCCTGCCTTCTGGCAACCCGTATAAACGCGCCGACCCCTTGAAAACACCGTCATTTCCTCGCCAATCCGGCTGTCCCGAGCCCCGCGTCCCCCATGACAGAAACCCGCGCCCTGGTGCTGATTCCCGCCCGTATGGCCGCGACCAGGCTGCCGGGAAAGCCGTTGCTGGACATTGCCGGCCTGCCGATGATTGTCCATGTCGTGCGCCGTGCGGACGCTGCGCGAATCGGCCGTGTGGTTGTCGCGACCGACGCGCCGGACATCGCCGAAGTTGTCAGAGCACATGGCGGCGAGGCCGTCATGACCCGCACGGATCATCCGTCCGGGTCCGACCGGATTTTCGAGGCACTTCAGGCGCTCGACGACGCGGGACAGATCGACACGGTCATCAATGTGCAGGGCGATCTGCCCACCATCGCGCCTGAGGATATTCGCGCCGTGCTGACGCCGCTCGCCGATCCCGAAGTCGATATCGCTACGCTGGCGGCGGTGATCCGAAAGGACGAGGAACACACCAATCCGAACGTGGTCAAGGTCATCGGATCGCCGCTGAGCGCGACGCGCTTGCGGGCGCTGTATTTCACCCGGGCGACCGCTCCCTATGGAGACGGCCCGCGCTATCACCACATCGGACTGTATGCCTATCGCCGGAGCGCGCTGGCGCGATTCGTCGCCCTGCCCCCCTCGCCGCTCGAGACCCGCGAAAAGCTCGAACAGCTCCGCGCCCTCGAGGCCGGCATGCGGATCGACGTCACAGTGGTTGACACGGTGCCGCTGGGCGTCGATACGCCTCACGATCTCGAAACCGCGCGGCAAATGCTAATGTCCCAATTCCGAAGTTCGTAAAACCTCGCCGCGCGCTCTGATACGAACTTCGGAATTATAGGGACATTAGCCACCCAATAATTCTAGTGTGGTTTTGGTCCGCAAGTTCGTAATGAGGGTTGCTTAGGGACTGTTACGAACTTGCGGACCACCACACTGGCAGGCAAAGCACAATGACCAAATCGATGAAAATTGCCTTTCAGGGCGAGCCCGGAGCCAATTCGCACATTGCGATTGCGGAAGCCTTTCCGGACGCCACGCCGCTGCCATGCGCCACGTTCGAGGATGCACTGGCGGCGATCTCGTCGGGTGAAGCCAGCCTTGGCATGATTCCGATCGAGAACTCGCTGGCCGGCCGCGTCGCCGACATCCATCATCTGCTGCCGCAGTCAGGGCTGTTCATCGTCGGCGAATGGTTTCTGCCGATCCGTCATCAACTGATGGGGCCTCACGGGGCGAAGCTCGACGGTATCAAGACTGTCGAAAGCCATGTCCACGCCATCGGGCAGTGCCGCAACATTATCCGCAAGCTCGGCATCAAGCCGATAGTCGCGAGCGACACGGCGGGCGCAGCGCGCGTCGTTGCAGAACGCGGCGATAGAAGCTGCGCGGCGATTGCCTCGCGTCTTGCTGCCGACATCTATGGCCTCGATATTCTGGCCGAGGACATCGAAGACGAAGCTCACAACACCACACGCTTCGTGATCCTGGCGCGCGAGCAGCTCTGGGCCGCACAAGGCTCCGGCCCGCTGGTCACGACTTTTGTTTTCCGGGTGCGCAATCTTCCGGCGGCGCTTTACAAAGCGCTGGGCGGCTTCGCGACCAATGGCGTCAACATGACCAAGCTGGAGAGTTACATGGTCGAGGGCAATTTCTTCGCCACGCAGTTCTACGCCGATGTCGACGGCCATCCCGACGACCGCAACCTCGCCTATGCGCTGGAAGAGCTGAAATTCTTCTCGAAAGAGCTGCGGATTGTCGGCGTCTATCCGGCGCATCCGTTCCGCGTGGCGTTCACGGAAAAGGGCGCGGAATAAGGCTGACGCAATCTGTCCGCGTCATCACTTTCCGGGAACTATACGGCGTGGCCGACAAGACGACCAATGGCGGCGGTCGCACCCATGGCGACCGCGCCCCAGAACACAACCCGCAGCATCGGCCTGAAGATACCCGCGCCTCCGGTCCGGGCGCCGATCGCACCGAGAAGCGCGAGTGCGACAAGCGAGCCGCCAGATACGATCCACGGAATCAGGGACGGGGGCGACAACACCGCCATGACCAGCGGCAGAGCCGCACCGGCCGCAAATGTAGTCGCCGAGGTGAACGCAGCCTGCACAGGGCGGGCAACAACGTGCGCGGAGAGGCCGAGTTCGTCGCGCGCATGAGTGGCAAACACGTCCTTCGCGGTCAACTGTACAGCGACCTCCCGCGCCAGCGCAGGAGTGAGGCCTCTGTCGACATAGATTTTCGTCAACTCGTCCAGCTCTGATTCAGGCTGCTCCGCCAGTTCACGGCGTTCTTTTTCCAGGTCGGCCGATTCCGTGTCGGCTTGCGAACTGACTGAAACGTACTCGCCCGCCGCCATCGACGTGGCGCCCGCGACAAGCCCGGCAACACCCGCGAGCATAACTTCGCTCGAGGATGTGGATGCCGCGGCGACACCAACAACGAGACTCGCTGTGGAGATAATTCCGTCGTTAGCACCCAGCACAGCCGCTCGGAGCCAGCCAATGCGCTCGATGAAGTGAGACTCACGATGGAGTGGATGCATTTTGTATCCGGCGCAATTGCGTATCAATCGCAAAGTCCGCAGCTGTATCCAGCGCTGTCTTTGCTTGGGAAGTATAGCGAAGCTGGATCGTGCAGGGAGAGAAAAAGCCACGCTTGACGCACATCAAATCTTACGCGTTTCGCGAAGCATATCGTGAAACAAAGGAGACTCTCATGCCGCAGGACAAACTGGCTTATCGATATAGCCCGACGGCGCAGTTTCTACACTGGCTTACAGTTGTACTGGTTGCGATAGCGTGGGCTCTCGGCACATTCGATGACGTATTGCCAAAAGGAGCCGGGCGAGCCGCTGGACTGTTCGTCCATATTTCGGTGGGCCTCGCCATCCTTGTCATTTCGCTTGTACGTGTGCCATGGCGCATGACCCACACGCCGACGCCGGAATCGACGAAGTTCGGCACATGGATGGGACGCTGGACCGATCCAGCAGCGCGGATCGCACACTACGCACTGTATGTGTTGCTTGTCGCCGCTCCGGTTACAGGCATCGCGCTCCAGTTTGCGAAGGGAAACAGCCTGCCACTGTTCGGCCTGGGCGAAATCGCCTCCCCTTGGATTGCGGACCGTGCATTCGCCCGTTCAGTGAAGGAGGTTCACGAAGTGACGGCGAATGCGCTGGTTATACTGGCGTGCTTTCATGCGCTCGCAGCGTTACTCCATCATTTCGTATTTCGTGATCGCACGCTGGTGCGGATGCTTCCGCCGCGTGATACCCCCTAGCCTGGAGCGATAACTTCAACCAGAATGCGTGTCGCGGCGCCTGTTCAGGCAGCAGCCCGCTTGCCGATTCCAAATGCGTCTGCCAGCAGGCTGTACGAGCGCTTGCGTGCATCGTGGTCATACGTCGCCGTGATCACCATCACCTCGTCGGCCTTGCAGGTCTCGATCAGCGGCGTGATTTTTTCCATCACTGTCTGCGCTGAACCGACGAACAACCGCGAACGGCTGCGCGCGATGCTGGCGCGCTCGGCATCGGAATACGGATAAGCCTGCGCCTCCTCGATGCTCGGCAGCGGGCGGTATTGCCCGCGGTCGCGCAGCAGGCGATTGAGATCGGCCGACGACGCCAGCCGGTCTGCCTCTTCATCCGTCTCGGCCATGATCACCGCAATCGCCAGAATGGCATACGGCGTCTCGCGCCAATTCGACGGCGTGAAGTGCGCGCGATAATGAATCATCGCATCGGCCGCATCGTGCGAGGCGAAGTGATGCGCGAACGCAAAGCCCATGCCGACCTGCGCCGCGAGCTGCGCGCTGTAGTCACTCGATCCGAGCAGCCAGATCGGCGGCAGCGGCGCATCGTCCGGCATCGCAATCACCTTGTTGTAGGGATGGCCTTCGGGAAAGTTGCGTGTTTCCCACAAGGTCAGTTCGACCAGCCGCTCGATGAAATCATCGCCGCCGCGCGGATCGAACCGCTGACGCAAGGCGTGCATCGTCGTTTGATCGGTGCCAGGCGCGCGGCCGAGACCGAGGTCGATGCGGCCGGGAAATAGAGCTTCCAGCATCTTGAAGCGCTCGGCGACCATCAGCGGCGCATGGTTCGGCAGCATCACGCCGCCGGAGCCGACGCGAATCCGTTGCGTCGCCGCGGCAATCTGCCCGATCATGATCTCGGGCGCGGGGCTCGCGACCGACGAGAGGCTGTGATGCTCGGCCAGCCAGTAGCGCGTGTAGCCGAGGCGGTCGGCATGCTTCGCCAAATCGATGCTGTTGCGCAGCGACTGGGAGGGCTTGGTACCGGTGGTGACGACCGAAAGGTCGAGAATGGAAAGCGGAGTCATGGAGCCAAATTAGTCACTCGCCTGCGCCTGACAACGCATTGCCATGGCATGCCACCCAGCCGGTCGCCAAGGTGGAGTGGGCAGATATATGACATATCGAATAAGACCGCCGGAACCTGCCCACTACGGACACGCAAATCCTGCCATAAAGTTCCATAAATGGCAGTATTATCGGCTGAATCTCGAGATTTTCGCCATCCATCTCCCCGTCTGCCGCTCATTTCCTTTCGATAAACGCCCGATATTGGGCAAATTCCCACATCAAAAGCCTGGCGGATGGGCTGTCAGGAACGCGCGGTTTCGCCTATTTTATCCGTAAAGGCGAAACGGTGACGAAGTCCGCCCCAAAGGGCGGAATGAAGGCGCACCTGGTCGCGGAAGCCGCTACCCAATCCGGCCTGCGCACCGCCGTTGAAATGTGGAGTTGAGAAGCGTGACGAGCGAAGCAACCGCCCCGGCCGGATCGCAGGGGCAAAAACGTCCGGCGATTTCCTTCGAGTTCTTCCCGCCCAAAACGGAAGAGATGGAGCGCAATCTCTGGGAAGTCATCAACCGGCTAGCGCCGCTGACGCCGAACTTCGTGTCGGTGACCTACGGCGCCGGCGGCTCGACGCGTGAACGCACCCATTCGACCATCGCGCGCATCCTCTCCGAGACCAAACTCACGCCCGCCGCGCATTTGACCTGCGTCGACGCCACCAAGGCGGACATCGACGACGTTGTCGCGCGCTATCATGACGTCGGCGTCCGTCACATCGTGGCGCTGCGCGGCGATCCGTCGAGCGGCATCGGCAATGCCTACACAGCGCATCCCGAAGGCTATCAAAGCTCCGCCGATCTCGTCGCAAGCATCAAGCGTCATCATCCCGATATGGAAGTCAGCGTCTCGGCCTATCCCGAAAAGCATCCCGAAAGCGCCACGCTCGAGGCCGACATCGACGCGCTGAAAGCCAAGGTCGATGCCGGCGCGACCCGCGCCATCACCCAGTTCTTTTTCGATAACGATCTTTACTTCCGTTATCTCGACCGCGTCCGCGCCGCAGGCATTACGATTCCGATCGTTCCGGGAATCCTGCCGGTGCAGAACTTCAAGATGGCGTCCAACTTCGCCAAGCGCGCCGGTGCATCCATGCCGGAATGGCTGTCGGCAAAATTCGAAGGCCTCGACGACGATGCCGACACCCGCCGGCTGGTTGCGGCGGCCGTTGCCGCCGGTCAGGTGCAGAAGCTCGCCAAGCATGGCGTCGAGAACTTCCATTTCTATACGATGAACCGTGCGGATCTTGTGTTCGCCATCAGCCACCTCCTGGGAATTCGCCCGGCCGGCGCGCAGAAAGCTGCCTAGTTTTCATTTGCCGTCATGCCCGGCCTTGTGCCGGGCATCCACGTCTTGGCGGCAGATGCATTTGAAGACGTGGATGGCCGGGACGAGCCCGGCCATGACGACAACAGGATGATACCGTGGTGAAGAATTCGAGTCCCATCGCTGAAAAATTCCGCGCGCTTGCCCGCGAGCGCATCCTTGTGCTCGACGGCGCGATGGGCACGATGATCCAGGGGCTTCAGTTCGACGAAGCCGCCTTTCGCGGCGAGCGCTTCAAGGATTTCCACCGCGACGTCAAAGGCAACAACGACCTGTTGATCCTGACGCAACCTCAATCGATCGAGGACATTCATTTCGCCTATCTCGACGCGGGCGCGGACATCGTCGCGACCAATACCTTCTCCTCGACCTCCATCGCGCAGGCCGACTACGATATGGTCGATCTCGCCTATGAACTGAATCGCGACGGTGCCAGGCTGGCGCGGAACGCCGCCAACCGCGCGACCGCGAAGGATGGCAAGCCGCGTTTCGTCGCCGGCGCCCTCGGTCCGACCAACCGCACCGCGTCGATCTCGCCGGATGTCGCCAATCCCGGCTACCGCGCAGTGACCTTCGACGACCTGCGTATCGCCTACAGCGAGCAGATCAACGGATTGCTCGATGGCGGCGCGGACCTGCTGCTGGTCGAAACCATTTTCGATACGCTGAACGCCAAGGCCGCGCTCTACGCCATCGCCGAAATCACCGAGGCGCGCGGCATCCATGTGCCGGTGATGGTGTCCGGCACTATCACAGATAAATCAGGCCGCCTGCTCTCCGGCCAGCTGCCGGAAGCGTTCTGGTATTCGGTGCAGCACGCCAACCCAATCACCATCGGCTTTAACTGTGCGCTCGGCGCGGAAGACCTGCGCGCGCATATCGCCGACATTGGCCGCGTTGCCGATGCGCTGGTCTGCGCCTATCCGAACGCGGGCTTGCCGAACGAATTCGGCCAGTACGACGAGAGCCCGGAGTACATGGCGCGGCTGGTCGGCGAGTTCGCACAGGCCGGTCTGGTCAATGTGGTCGGCGGCTGCTGCGGCACCACACCCGCGCACATCAAGGCGATTGCCGAAGCCTGCGCCCCGCACAAGCCGCGCATCGTTCCCGAAATCCCGCCGCTGCTGCGTCTGTCAGGCCTCGAGCCGTTCTCGCTGACCTCCGACATTCCGTTCGTCAACGTCGGCGAACGCACCAACGTCACCGGCTCGGCCCGCTTCCGCAAGCTGATCAAGAACGCCGATTACACCGCCGCCCTTCAGGTGGCGCGCGATCAGGTCGAGAACGGCGCGCAGGTCATCGACATCAACATGGATGAAGGCCTGCTGGATTCCAGGCAGGCGATGATCGAGTTCCTCAATCTGGTCGCCTCCGAACCAGACATCGCTCGCGTGCCGGTGATGATCGACTCGTCGAAATTCGACGTGATCGAGGCCGGCCTGAAGTGTGTGCAGGGCAAGCCGATCGTCAACTCGATCTCCATGAAGGAAGGCGTCGACAAGTTCCTGCATGAAGCAGGGATCGCACGCCGCCACGGCGCTGCAGTGGTCGTGATGGCGTTCGATGAGGTCGGACAGGCGGACACCTATGAGCGCAAGATCGAGATCTGCAAGCGCGCCTACGATCTCCTTATCGAGAAGCTCGATTTCCCGCCGCAGGACATCATCTTCGATCCGAACGTGTTCGCCATCGCCACCGGCCTCGAAGAACATAATAATTACGGCGTCGATTTCATCGAGGCCACGCGCTGGATCCGGCAGAACCTGCCGCATGCGCATATTTCCGGCGGCGTCTCGAATCTGTCGTTCTCGTTCCGCGGCAACGAGCCGGTGCGCGAGGCGATGCATTCGGTGTTCCTGTATCACGCCATCAAGGCCGGCATGGACATGGGCATCGTCAACGCCGGACAGATGGTGATCTATGACGACATTGATCCCGAACTGCGCCAGGTCTGCGAAGATACCATTCTCAATCGCGATCCCGGCGCATCGGAGCGTTTGCTGGAGCTGGCGGAAAAATTCCGCGGCCAGGAAAAGCAGGTCAAGGAACAGGATCTTGCCTGGCGTGAATGGCCGGTGGAGAAGCGCCTGAGCCACGCGCTGGTCAACGGCATCACCGAATATATTGACGCCGACACCGAAGCTGCACGCCTCACGGTGGAGCGGCCACTACATGTGATCGAAGGCCCGTTGATGGACGGCATGAACGTCGTCGGCGACCTGTTCGGCGCCGGCAAGATGTTCCTGCCGCAGGTGGTGAAGTCCGCGCGCGTGATGAAGCAGGCGGTCGCTTATCTGATGCCGTTCATGGAAGAAGAAAAAGCGCGCAATCAGGCCGCTGGCATTGCTGGCGACGGACGCAACTCCGCCGGCAAGATCGTGCTTGCCACCGTAAAGGGCGACGTCCACGACATCGGCAAGAACATCGTCGGCATCGTGCTTCAGTGCAACAACTTCGAGGTCGTCGATCTCGGCGTCATGGTGCCCGCCGCCAGGATCATTGAGACGGCAAAGGCCGAGAATGCCGATATCATCGGTCTCTCCGGCCTGATTACGCCCTCGCTGGATGAGATGGTGTTCATGGCCTCCGAACTGGAGCGCCAGGGCCTTGATCTTCCGTTGCTGATTGGCGGCGCGACCACCAGCCGCGTGCATACTGCTGTTAAGATCGATCCCGCCTACAAGCGCGGGCCCGTCGTGCATGTCAACGACGCCAGCCGCGCGGTCGGCGTGGCATCGTCATTGCTGTCACCGGAAAAGCGCGAGGAATATGCCCGCGAGGTGCGCGCCGATTATTTGAAGATCTCGAATGCCCACTACAAGGCGCAGCAGGACAAGAAGCGTCTCTCGCTGGAAGCCGCGCGCGCCAATGCGCACCAGATCGACTGGTCAAAGACCCAGCCGAAGAAGCCCGCGTTCATCGGCATCAAGAGCTTCAGCGATTACTCACTCGAGGAACTCGCCGAATTCATCGACTGGACGCCGTTCTTCCAGACGTGGGAACTGACCGGACGCTTCCCGGCTATTCTGGACGATCCGAAGGTCGGCGAAGCCGCGCGCGCTCTCTATGACGATGCCCGCAAGATGCTCGACCGCATCGTCAAGGAAAACTGGTTCAAGGCGACGGCCACCATCGGATTCTGGCCGGCCAATGCGGAAGGTGACGACATCGTTCTCTACAGCGACGAGGCGCGCACCAAGCCGCTGACCACGCTGCACACGCTTCGCCAGCAGCTTGAAAAACGCGAGGGCCGCAAGAACGTCGCGCTGTCGGATTTCATTGCACCGATTTCGAGCGGCGTGCCTGATTACATCGGCATGTTCGTAGTCACGGCGGGCATCGGCGAGGACGTGATCGCGGATCGCTTCAAGAACGCCAACGATGATTACTCTTCCATTCTGGTGAAGGCGCTGGCGGATCGCCTGGCAGAAGCTTTCGCCGAACGGATGCATCAGCGCGTGCGCAAGGAGTTCTGGGGCTACGCGCCGGATGAAGCACTCAAGACCGACGAACTGATCCTCGAACAGTATGCCGGCATCCGCCCGGCGCCGGGCTATCCCGCGCAGCCCGATCACACCGAGAAGGCGACGCTGTTCCGCCTGCTCGATGCGGAGCGCACCGCGGGCGTGACGCTGACCGAGAGTTTTGCGATGTGGCCGGGCTCCTCGGTGTCGGGCCTCTATTTCAGCCATCCGGAAAGCTATTACTTCGGCGTCGGCAAGATCGAACGCGATCAGGTCGAGGACTATGCCGAGCGCAAGGGAATGAAGCCTGAGGAAATCGAACGCTGGCTGGCGCCGATTCTGAACTACATTCCCTCGCGCGATGCACGGCCCGAGTCCGAGGAGCCGGATGTCGCGACACTGCCGCTGGCGAAGCATCCACCGGGCTGCGGCTGCGCGATGCATCTGCGGATGAACAGCAAACCGGTGGCGAGCGCCATCGCGCGTTGAAGTTGATTCAACTTCGCTGAATCTACCGCTTGATGCTGCGCGGTCGTTGATCGCGTGATGTTGATATGTTCCCGGTCCGCGCGTGAAACTCACGCGCGTGTGACATCAATTATTGTGTAACCCGGAACAGCCTCCTGCATGAGACGTTGGTGCGCCGCCAGCCCCCCTCAACCTCACAAAAGGAGAGACCATGAAAAAGGTGAGCTTTTTCGCCGCTGCTGCGGCTGTAACCGCTCTGGTCGCCACCCCGGCACTCGCACAGGACACGGCTAAGCCGCGCGCCGCGATGCATGGCAAGAGCGACAAAGCCAAACAGATCAGGCCCATGAAGCACAGTTCCACCAAGCACATGAAGCACAGTGCCCGTATGCAGAGCCGTGACGGAGTCTACATGCGCTCGGCCTCGCAAGATCGCGGGTGGGAGAACCGCGACACCGGTTTCCGGCCGGGGAATGTTGTGGCTGGCGCGGTGGGAACCGCGGGGGCCGTCGCAGCGACCGCTGTCGGCACCGCCGGTGCCATCGCAACCGCGCCATTCGGCGGGCCGTATCGCGACAGCTATGCCTATGGTCCGGGCTACGTGGATGCTTACGCCTACAACGGCGTAGCGATACCGTATTCTTCGAACTATGCGGCGCGAAACGGCTTCGTCTGTCAGCCCGGCACCTTCATCAAGGGCACGCGGACCCTGTGTCAGTAACGGTTTGATCGCGGTTTAAATTGAACAAACAAGCGGTGGCCGGAGCCATCCGGCCACCGCTTTCGCATGTCAGCTCGGCGGCGCCAGCGGCTGCACGATATCCTGAAATGGCTGCAACGCTTCGCAGGTCTCCGCATGGCGATCGAGCGCGGGATAGCGCGCCGCATCGAACAATCCGGCATGGGCTTCCCGCGTGAACCGAATCACGCAGGCCACCGCGATGTCGGCATGGGTGATGTCGTCGCCGAACCAGAACCGCGTCTTGTGCCGCATGCGGTCTTCTTCAAGGCTAGCAAACACGCCGGCGATCTGCGACCGGCACCGCTCGACCCAGCGCTTCGATTCCTCGCCGCGCAGCACACGCTCATAAAGCAGACTCACGGCCTTGTCGCCGAGGCCGGTGGCAAGCGCACAGATGTGCAACACCTCGCGCCGGACGTGGCCGCAGTCGGGGATCAGCGCCCGCGACGGGCCGGAAATCTCGTCAAGAAAATCCAGGATGGCCGTGCTCTCGATCAGCACCTCGCCGTCGTCCAGCACCAGCGTCGGCACGCGCATCAGCGGATTGTAGAGTGCGATCTTCTCAGCGTCACCGAAGGTCGACCATGGCGTGTGTTCGAACGGAATGCCGTAGAACCTCAACGCGAGCGCGACTCGCCGCACAAAGGGAGAATCGTATTGGCCGATCAGATTCATCAAGGTGGTCTCCGCCGCAAAATTGCGAACGCGATTACACCCGGCGAGATACCCGATTGGCAAGCATGTTTGCGGCATTGCTGGGTATCGCCACGACGCATGCGCTCCCTCTCCCCATAGCGCGTCGCAGATGCGCGTAAACGCGCCCTACGGAAGGGCGAGGATTTGAACTCCGCTTTCGATAATCTGAACTCAGTCTTCGACGAAATCGAAAGCGAACATGCCCTTCACCGCCTGCGACCAGCCTTTCAGTTTGCGCAATGGTGTCCTCTGCCGGCCGGTTTCGATCACGTGCCCCGGCAATCCGCAGGTGATCTGCCAGTAAGAAAGAGTCAGTTGGAGGTCATGGCGGCTGGAGTTTTCTCCGACCGCCATTTTGTGATTTATGCCATGAAGCTGACGCGGCCGGTCGCGAGATCCTGCATCGCGCCGACGATGCGAAGCTGGCCCGCCTTGACCAGGCTTTTGATCACGGGGCTTTTCGCCGTCAGTGTTGCCATGCCCATCCTGACATTGGTTTCGGCCACTGTTTGGACGAAGGCGGCATTCTTCGAGGTTCGTTCGCCGCTGGCCTTGCTCGCCGTCACGGCCGGCTGGATATGAGCGAGCGTCGCCGTCAGATGACCCAGCTTAACATGATCGATGGCGCCCTTGATGGCGCCGCAGTCGCTATGTCCGAGCACCACAATGACCCGCGCGCCAACAACCTTGGTCGCATATTCCAGACTGCCGATGAAATCCGTGTTGATGAAGTTGCCTGCCACTCGGGTGCAGAAAACGTCGCCGATCCGCTGATCGAAAACAAGCTCGGGCGGCACGCGCGAATCCATGCAGCCGACGATGGCGGCGAACGGAGCCTGCGACTTCGAGGTTTCCCGGGCCTGCTGCATCAGGTCACAATTGATGGTCTTGCCGGCGACGAAGCGCTCGTTGCCGACCTTGAGCCGCGCCAGCGCTTCGTCCGGGCTGAGGGCGTGCTGGCGGTCGCTGGTCATGACGGCGCAGGCTGCCTCCACGGCGCGGGCACTGTTCGATGCAAATGATGAAACGAGGGCGACTGAAGCGCAGGTGCAAAACGCTCGGCGGTGCAGCATGAGGACGTCTCCCTGAAAATGCCTTTCTGAACTTCCTTGCAAACAAGAGTACGCCGCGATGGCGGCGGACGCCACACTTGGGTCCAAACCGTTAAGAAAATACAATCGCGGTTGCGATAAATCGCTTCAAGCCGCTGTTCGATGTCCGCCTATTCCTCGCCTGGATCGCTCGCCAGCACGCCCTTCACCGCCTGCGACCAGCCCTTGAGTTTGCGCGTGCGCGTCGCTTCCGACATGTTCGGCTTGAATCGCCGCTCCAGCCGCCATGAATCCGCAAACCGCGCGGGCTCTGGATAGACGCCCGCGCCAAGACCGGCGAGATAAGCCGCGCCCAGCGCCGTGGTTTCCTGAATCATCGGCCGGTCCACCGGCGCGTTGAGCAGATCCGCGAGGCGCTGCATGGTCCAGTCGGAGGCAGTCATGCCGCCGTCGACGCGCAGCACGGTGTTGGTCTCTTTCGCCTCCGGCCAGTCGGCGCGCATCGCCGCCCACAGATCGTAGGTCTGGTAACACACGCTCTCCAGCACGGCATGCGCCAGCTCGGCGGGACCGGTGTTGCGGGTCAGGCCGAACAGCGCGCCGCGCACGCGCGGATTCCAGTATGGCGCGCCAAGGCCGACAAAGGCCGGCACCAGATAGACCGACTGCATGGTGTCGTTTTCATCCGCGAGCGGTCCGGTCTCGCTGGCATGCTTGATCAGGCCTAGTCCATCGCGCAGCCACTGCACCGCAGACCCCGCGACAAAGATCGAACCCTCCAGCGCATAGGTGCGCTGGCCGTTCAACTGATAGGCGATGGTCGTCAGCAGCTTGTTCTTCGACGCAACGGCCGTGGTGCCGGTGTTGAGCAGCGCGAAACAGCCGGTGCCGTAGGTCGATTTCATCATGCCCGGCGTGAAACACGCCTGCCCGATGGTGGCCGCCTGTTGGTCGCCGGCGATACCGCGCACGGCGATCGAACCGCCGAGCAGTTCCGGAACGGTGGCTCCGAAACTCGCTGAGGAATCGCGCACATCCGGCAGCATCGAGCGCGGCACCCGCAAGAGCTTTAGCAGATCATCGTCCCACTCGCCCTTGTGGATGTTGAACAGCAGCGTGCGCGAGGCATTGGTGGCGTCGGTGGCGTGGACCTTGCCGCCGGTCAGCCGCCACAAGAGATACGAGTCCACCGTGCCGAACATCAGTTCACCGCGCTCGGCCCGTTCCCGCGCGCCGGGGACATGGTCGAGAATCCATGCCACTTTCGTACCGGAGAAATACGGATCGATAATGAGACCGGTGCGGGCGCTGATCAGCGGCTCGTGGCCTTCCGCTTTCAGTCTGGCGCATATCTCCGCCGTGCGCCGGTCCTGCCAGACGATGGCGCGATGCACTGCGTGGCCGGTGGCGCGGTCCCACACCACTGTGGTCTCCCGCTGGTTGGTAATGCCGATGGCGGCGATATCGGACGCGGCGACGTTGGCCTTGTTCATCGCTTCGCGGCAGGTCGCGAGCGTCGAAGTCCAGATATCCTCGGGCTCGTGCTCGACCCAGCCGGAGGCCGGAAAATGCTGCTGGAATTCCAGCTGGGCCTGGGCCGCGATGGAAATGTCCGAACGGAAGACGATGGCGCGCGACGATGTCGTGCCTTGATCGATCGCCAGAATATGGGACGCCATGCCGTTTCCTCGAATGCTTTTCGTTTTGGTTTCGAAACGCAAACAAAGCGATTACGCGGGCGGGCGTCAATATCAACGTCATTCCGGGGCGCGAGCCCTAGCGAGCGAACCTGGAATCCAGCGGATTGGTGCGATGAATTCTTCTGGATTCCGGATCAGCCCGCTCCGCGGGCCGTCCGGAATGACGAGTGAGGCAGATAAGGAGGACTTACACTGCTGCCGTGGTGACACCGCCGTCGATCACGATGGTCTGGCCGGTCATGAAGGTCGAGGCGTCGGAAGCGAGATAGACCACCGCCCCTGCAATCTCGTGCGGCTCGCCAATCCGGCGCAGCGGCGTGGTCGCAGTGCGGCGTTTGAGGTTGTCCTGATCCTCCCACAGCGCGCGGGCGAAATCAGTTTTGACGAGACCCGGCGCGATGCAATTGACCCGCACGTTCTTCGGGCCCCACTCGCCGGCCAGACTGCGCGCCAGCGAGAAATCCGCCGCTTTCGAGATACCGTAGGCGCCGATCACGGTCGAACCGCGCAGGCCGCCGATCGATGAGATGATGACCACCGACCCGCCGCCGCGTTCGGCCATCCTCGGCATCGCCTGCTTGCAGAGCCAGATATTGCTCTTGATGTTGGCCCCCATGATCTTGTCAAAGGCCTCATCCGCGATGTCGAGCAACGGACCATAATACGGATTCACCGCCGCGTTGCAGACCAGAATATCGATCTGGCCGTAGTGCTTCACGGTGCCGCTGATCAGCGCATCGACTTCCTCGCGGCGGCTGATGTTGCAGGCGATGACGTGGGCGTCACCGCCCTCCTTGCGGATGGCGTCTGCAACAGTCTCGCAGGCGTCGGCCTTGCGGCTGGAGACGACAACCTTCGCCCCCATCCGCGCCAGCAATTCCGCCGAGGCGCGGCCAATGCCGCGGCTCGAGCCCGTAACGACAGCCACTTTCCCTGCCAGATCGAATGGCGATTTGGTCATGGCCGCATCTCCAGCTTTTCAAATCAGACCAGATTGCCCACTTCGCTGACGCGGCGCAGGTGATAGTCGGTATCGCCGAAGGTGCTCTCGATCATGGTCAGCCGCTTGAAGTAGTGGCCGATCTTGAGCTCCATGGTCATGCCGACGCCGCCATGAAGCTGGATCGCCTGCTGTCCGACGAACTTCAGCGACTTGCCGATCTGCACCTTCGCTGCTGCGACCGCCTTCTCGCGCTCCTTGGCATCCTGGAAATCGGACGCCATGGACGCGAAGATCGACATGCTGCGTGCCTGTTCCAGCGCCACGAACATGTCCGCTGCGCGGTGCTGCAAGGTCTGGAACTGGCCGATCGCCACGCCAAACTGCTTGCGGGTCTTGAGATATTCGACGGTCGATTTCAGCGACTCGTCCATCGCACCGACAGCTTCGGCGCACAGGGCGACCCGCGCCTCGTCGACCACGCGCTCGACCAGCGGCAGACCGTTCTCCGGATCGCCGATCGCGGCGTCCGCGCCGACCTCGACGCCCTCAAACCGGATATCCGCAGCACGCATGCCGTCCTGGGTCGGATAACCCTTGATGGTGACGCCCTTGGCGTTGGCCGGCACCAGGAAGACACCGATGCCGCTGCGATCACGCTGGCCACCCTTGGTGCGCGCGGTCACGATCAGCGTATCCGCCGTTTCACCCTGCAGCACGACGAACTTCTCGCCGTCGATGATCCAGCCCGCGCCCTTCTTCTTCGCAGTCGTGGTGACGTCAGCGAGATTGTAGCGCGAGTTCTTCTCGAGCTGTGCGAAGGCCAGCGTCTTGCTGCCGTCGATGATCGAGGGAATATGCGCGGCCTTCTGTTCGGCGGAGCCGCCGTGACGAAGGAAGCCGCCGCCGAGCACCACGGTAGCGAGATACGGCTCGAGCAACAGCGCCCGTCCCAGCGCTTCCATCACGATCGAGGTTTCCACCGCGCCGGCGCCGAAACCGCCATCGTCTTCCGAAAACGGCAGGCCGAGCAGGCCCTGCTCCGCCAGCTTGTTCCAGACCGTCTTGCTCCAGCCGCCCTTTTCCTTGGCGTACTTCTTGCGTTGATCGAAATCGTAAGAGTCAGCCAGCAAGCCCTCGACGCTATCTTTCAGGAGCCGCTGCTCCTCGGACAAATCAAAATCCATTATCTGCCTCCAATTGCACCCGGCTATTCGCCGGCGCATCAACAAAACAAATCGTCATGCCCGTGCTTGTCACGGGCATCCACGTCTTCCTGTCCCGAAGCAAGACGTGGATGGCCGGGTCAAGCCCGGCCATGACGGCATATGATTGTCCCTCTCCCCGCAAGAGCAGGGCGGGGGAGAAGCCTTACAGACCCAGCACGGCCTTGGTGATGATGTTGCGCTGAATCTCGTTCGAGCCTCCGTAGATGGAGACCTTGCGATAGTTGAAGTAGCCCGGCGCGACGTGGGTCGCCCAGCTTGCTTCCTCGTTGCTCTTATCGTCTTCGTCCGCGTAAGGCAGCGCGAATGGGCCAGTGATTTCGAGCAGCAGTTCGGTGATGGTCTGCTGAATCTCCGAACCCTTGATCTTAAGGGTCGAGGATGCCGGGTCGGGCTTGCCCTTGCCGTTCTTGCTTTCGTTGGCGACGACGCGCATCTGCGTCAATTCGAGCGCCTTCAGCTCGATTTCCACGGCCGCGAGCTTCTCGCGGAAACGGGAATCCTGAATCAGCGGCTTGCCGTCCGACTCGACCTTGGACGCAAGATCGCGGATGCGGCGGACACGCTCCTTCGACATGCCGACGCGTGCGATGTTGGTGCGCTCATTGCCGAGCAGGAACTTGGCGTAATCCCAGCCCTTGTTTTCCTGGCCGACGAGATTTTCGACCGGCACCTCGACGTCATCGAAGAACACCTCGTTGACCTCAAAGCCGCCGTCGATGGTCTGAATCGGACGCACGGTGACGCCGCGCGACTTCATGTCGAACAGGATGAACGAGATGCCTTCCTGCTTCTTGGCATCCGGATTGGTGCGGCAAAGGCAAAAGATCCAGTCGGCATGCTGCGCCAGCGTAGTCCAGGTCTTCTGACCGTTGATGACGTAGACGTCCCCCTTGCGCTTGGCGGTGGTCTTCAGCGAGGCGAGGTCGGAACCCGCACCCGGCTCGGAGAAGCCCTGGCACCACCAGTCGTCGAGATTGGCGATGCGCGGCAGGTAATGTTTCTTTTGCTCTTCATTGCCGAAGGTGTAGATCACCGGTCCGACCATGTTGACGCCGAACGGCAGCGGCGACGGCGCGGGAGCCGACTGCAACTCCTCGAGGAAGATGTACTGCTGCACCGGCGACCAGCCCGTGCCGCCGTACTCCTTCGGCCAGTGCGGCACCGCCCATCCCTTCTTGTTCAGGATGCGCTGCCAGGCGACCATGTCTTCCTTGCTGGTATGGCGGCCTTCCACCAGTTTCTGGCGGATGTCGGCGGGAAGGCTTTCCTTGAAGAAGGTCCGCACTTCATCGCGAAACGCCAGTTCTTCCTTGCTGAAACTGAGATCCATTGGACCCTCCTGAAATTCAAAAACGATAGTCCGGACAATCGATCGTCTCTTCACCTCCCCGTGGGGAGAGGCCGATGCACGAAGTGCATCGGTGAGGGGGGCCGATCCATCGATAGCACCCTCACCCCAACCCTCTCCCCACCGGGAGAGGGAGTGCATTGTGTTTGCGGCGACGTTCTTACTGCAGGATCTCGAACAGACCGGCAGCACCCATGCCGCCGCCGACGCACATCGTCACCACGCCGTACTTCGCCTTGCGGCGGCGGCCTTCGACAAGAACGTGGCCCGCGAGGCGCGAACCGGTCATGCCGTAGGGATGACCGACCGAAATCGCGCCACCGTTGACGTTGAGCTTTTCCGGGTCGATGCCGAGCTTGTCGCGGCAATAGAGTGCCTGCACCGCGAAGGCTTCGTTCAACTCCCAAATGCCGATGTCCTCGATCTTGAGGCCGTGACGCTTGAGCAGCCGCGGAATCGCGAAAACGGGACCGATGCCCATTTCGTCCGGCTCGCAGCCCGCGGCAACGAAGCCGCGGAAGATGCCGAGCGGCTTGAGGCCCTTCTTCGCCGCGAGCTTGTCGCTCATGACGACCTGCGCACTCGCGCCGTCCGACAACTGGCTGGCGTTACCGGCAGTAACGCAACCGCCCTCGATCACCGGCTTCAGGCTCGCAAGACCCTCCGCGGTAGTCTCGGGGCGCGGACCCTCGTCCTGAGAGATCGTGATATCCTTGTAGGACACTTCCTTGGTGTTCTTGTCGACCACCGCCATCTTGGTGGTCATCGGCGCGATTTCTTCCTTGAAGCGTCCGCCCTGCATGGCCGACGCGGTGCGGCGCTGGCTTTCCAGGCCGAACTCGTCCTGCTTCTCGCGCGAGATGCCATAGCGCTTCGCCACCACTTCAGCGGTGTTGAGCATCGACATGTAGACATCGCCCTTGATCGCGACCAGTTCGGGATCGACCGCATGGAACTTGTTGATATGATCGTTCTGCACGAGGCTGATCGATTCACCGCCGCCCGCGACGGCCACTTCGACGCCGTCATACATGATCGATCGCGCTGCGAGCGCAATGGCCTGCAGACCCGAGGAACACTGGCGGTCGATGGTGGTGCCGGCGACCGACACTGGCAAACCCGCACGCAGCGCGGCCTTGCGCGCGATGTTGCCGCCGGTGGTGCCCTGCTGCATGGCGGCGCCCATCACCACGTCCTCGATCTCGGCGCCGTCGATGCCGGCGCGCTTCACGGCGTGCTCGATCGCATGGCCGAGCAGCGTCGCGCCTTCGGTGTTGTTGAAAGCGCCGCGATAGGCCTTGCCGATCGGGGTACGGGCGGTGGAAACGATAACGGCTTCGGTCATGAGCGACCTCCTGTTGCAAGTTTGGGTTGTTGCGTTTGATGACGTTGCTGATTGCGTAGTTCGTGACGAGAGAGTTTTCCGACGCTGGTGCGCGGCAGTTCCTTCATGAATTCGACAGCGACCGGCAATTCGTGCTTGCCAAGCTTTCCGGTGAGGAACGCGCGCAATTCCTCGATGGTGAACGGCTCTGCGCCCGCGCGCAGCGTCACGAACGCCTTGGACGCTTCGCCGCGATAATCGTCGGGAATGCCTATCACAATGACTTCCTGAACCGACGGGTGGGTGTAGATAGCCTGCTCGATCATCTGCGGATAGACGTTGAAACCGCCGGAGATGATCATGTCCTTCTTGCGGTCCACCAGATAGAAATATCCGTCACTATCCATATAACCAATGTCGCCGGTCAGGAAACGATCGCCGACGAAGGCCTCGGCGGTCTCCATCTCGCGATTCCAGTATCCTTTGGTGACGTTCGGACCGCTGATGCGGATTTCGCCCGTTTCACCGACCGGCATCACCTTCTTCGGATCGTCCAGCGAGACCACATCCATCTCGATACCGGGTAGCATCAGTCCGATCGATCCCGGCTTCTCCGGGCCTTCCGGCGGATGGCCGGTACCGGGCGAACAGGTCTCGGTCATGCCCCACCCGCTTTTCAAGGCGAGCTTGGTCTTGCGCTCGAACACCTTGGCGACTTCAACCGGCAGCGGCGCGCCGCCGGAACCTGCGAAAGCCAGCGATGACAGGTCGCGCTTGTCGAGATCGGGCAGGCTGGCGATGGCGATCCACATGGTCGGCACGCCGGGGAACGCGGTGGCGCGCTTCACTTCGATGTCGCGCATCACGGCATCGAGATCGAACCGCTGATGCAGCGAGATCAGGTCGCCGTTCTTCAATGTGCGCAGCAGAACGACGGTGAGCGCATAGATATGAAACAGCGGCAAAACGAGAATGACGCGCTCGGTGGTGTTACGCTCGGCCTTCTGCTTCGCGCCCCACACATCATAGATCGAGACCGCCGAGGTTAGATTGCCGTGGGTGAGCATTGCGCCCTTCGGCAATCCGGTGGTGCCACCGGTATATTGCAGCAGCGCGATGTCGTCGGCACTGACGTCGGGCCACTTTGCGGGCCGCTGCGCCTCCTTGACGAAATCCTTGAAAGTCACGATCGCCGGACTGGACGGGATCGCGGACTGCGGATTGCCGACATCGCCCCAGGTCTGGTCCTCGCAGACGATCAGCTTGTCGAGCAGGCCCTTCTCCAGGAATTTCAGCGCCGTCGGCAGCAAAGTCGCGAGACTGCTGGTGACCAGAATGCGCGCGCCGGAGTCTTTCAGCTTGTGGGTGAGCGCGATCTCGCCGTCGAGCGGGCTGAGATGCACCACGCGCGCGCCCGCCTTGAGCGCGCCGAAGAAATTCACCGGATGATCCGGCGAATTTCCCAGAAACAGCGCAATCGACGATCCCTTGCCATAGCCGGCGCGAAGAAACGCCGACGCGGCAACATCCACCCTCCCTTGCAACGCATCGAAGGAAATGGGCCGGTCGCGGAACTCGATCGCGATGCGCGATCCGAAGTCCGCGGCCGCCTTCGACAATAAATCCGGAAGAGTGCCGCGCGGGATCGGTGAATCCCAGCGCACACCCTCCGGATAAAATTGTTCGCCGGGATGAGTCATGATTGGCACGCCTTGGATAGCGAGCGATGCGCAGCGTCTCTGTTCCCTCCCCCCTTGCGGGGGAGGGTCAGGGAGGGGGGTGAGCCGCAAGCACCGAGCCCGCGATACCCCCACCCCCACCCCCTCCCCGCAAGGGGGAGGGGAGCAGAGGCAGATTGCAACGCGTTACGCGACGACATCACGCGCCCTTGGCGAGGGACGCGAATGTCTTGCCTTCGTCTGCCAGACGCTTGAGCAACGGGGTCGGTTCGAGCGACGGATCGTTGGTCTGCTTGGCGTAGAACGACAGACGCTCCGCGATTTTCTTCAAACCGACGCTGTCGGCATAGAACATCGGGCCGCCGCGGTAGATCGGCCAGCCGTAGCCGTACAGCCAGACCACATCGATATCGCTCGGGCGGGCCGCGATCTTCTCTTCAAGGATGCGCGCGCCCTCGTTGATCATCGGATACATCAAACGTTCGAGGATTTCCTGATCGTCGATCTGCCGGCGCTTAAGGCCGAGCTTCGCGGTGGTTTCCTCGATCAGCTTCTCGATTTCCGGATCCGGCAGCGGCGAGCGCGAACCGGCTTCGTACTTGTAATAGCCCTTGCCGGTCTTCTGGCCGAAGCGCCCGGCCTCGCAGATCGCGTCGGCGATTTCCGACTTGATGCCGCGGTCCTGACGCGAACGCCAGCCGATATCGAGACCGGCGAGATCGCCCATCGCGAACGGGCCCATCGGCATGCCGAACTTGGTGAGTACCGCGTCGACCTGCTGCGGCAGCGCGCCTTCGAACAGGAACTTCTCGGCCTGCTTGCCGCGAGCGGCGAGCATGCGGTTACCGACGAAGCCGTCGCACACGCCGACCACCACCGGCACCTTGGCGATGCGCTTGGCGACAGCGACCGCGGTCGTCAGCGCGTCCGGCGCGGTCTTTTCGCCGCGCACGATTTCGCACAGCTTCATGACGTTGGCGGGCGAGAAGAAGTGCATGCCCAGCACGTCCTGCGGACGCTTGGTCATGGCGGCGATGGCATTGATGTCGAGGTACGAGGTGTTGGTGGCGAGAACAGCGCCCGGCTTGGCGAACTGGTCGAGCTTGCCGAACACTTCCTTCTTGATCGCCATGGTCTCGAAAACGGCCTCGATGATGAGGTCAGCATCCTTGACGTTTTCGATGCCGACGACACCCTTGATCAGGCCCATGCGCTTGGCCGGCGCGTCGGCAGGGATACCGCCGCGCGCAGCGGTGGCTTCGTAGTTCTTCTGCATGACGCCGAGGCCGCGCTTGAGCTGCTCGTCGCCGGTCTCGATCAGAGTGACCGGTATGCCGGCATTGGCGAACGACATCGCGATGCCGCCGCCCATGGTGCCGGCGCCGATGATCGCAACCTGCTTCACGTCACGCGCCTTGGTGCCATCTGGCACGCCAGATACCTTGGCGGCTTCGCGCTCCGAGAAGAATGCATAGCGCTGCGCCTTCGACTGCTCGCCGGTCATCAGCTTCATGAACAGTTCGCGTTCGGACTTGAGCGCCTGGTCGAAAGGCTGGTCGAGCGAGTGGCTCACAGCTTCGGCGGCGGCGAGCGGCGCCTCCAGACCGCGGTTGCGCTTATTTGCCGCAGCAGCGGCGCTGGTGAAAATCGACTTGTCCGCCTTTGCCGCAGCGAGCTTGGAATCGTCGTCACGCAGCTTGCGCAGCGGTCGCTTCTCGGCAAGCACCTTGCGCGCGAAGGCTTCGCCGCCAACGGCGGGCTCACCATCGACAACCTCGTCGATCAATCCGTTCTTGAGCGCATCGGCAGCACCGATCGGATCACCGCCGACAATCATCTTCACGGCGAGCTCAGGACCGACCGCGCGCGGCAGACGTTGGGTGCCGCCGGCGCCCGGCAACAGGCCGAGCTTCACTTCGGGAAGGCCGAGTTTTGCGTCCTTGGTGGCGACGCGGAAATGCGCACCGAGCGCGAGTTCAAGACCGCCGCCCAGCGCGGTGCCGTGAATCGCGGCAACCACCGGCTTAGAGGAATTCTCAATGACCTCGATCACTTCATGAAGGCTGGGCGACTGTGGCGGCTTGCCGAATTCGGTGATGTCGGCACCTGCGATAAATGTCCGGCCAGCGCATGCAATGACAATCGCCTTGACCGACGCATCGGCCTCGGCGCTCTTCACGCCCTCGGCAATGCCCTTACGCACAGCGGCGCTGAGCGCATTCACGGGAGGGCTGTTAACAGTGACAATTGCAACCGCGTCGCGACGTTCAACCTTGACCACTTCGCTCACACAACTCTCCTTGCAGCGCTTGTTTTTTGACTATTTCGCAGTGCGGAATTAAATTCCACATCTTGACACGGAGGGATATTTTGAAGCACGTCCTTTGTCAACGAAGACCACATATGCGGTTTGACGAATGAAACGCCCGCCAAAGAAATCTGCGACGGATCGCAGTTTTGTTATCGCGCTGTCGCGAGGGCTCGATGTGTTGCGCGCATTCCGTCCCAGCGATGGTCTTCTGGGTAATCAGGAAATCGCGGCGCGCACGAATTTGCCGAAACCGACGATTTCGCGGCTGACCTACACGCTGACAAAGCTTGGTTATCTGACACCGGTTCCACGCTTCGAGAAATACCAGCTTGCGCCTGCCGCAATGGCACTCGGATATTCCGCGCTCGCCAACATGGGCGTCCGTCATGTGTCCGATCCGTATCGCGATCAGCTAATGCGCGAGACCGGAGGTGCCGTCGCCATCGGTGCGCGCGACCGTCTCAGCATGATCTACTTCGGACAGAGCCGCAGCGAATTGACTGTCGGCGTACTGCTCGATGTCGGCTCCAAGGTTCCGATCGCGACGACAGCCATGGGCCGTGCCTATCTGTGGGCGCTGCCGGAAGATGAGCGCGCCAACCTGTTGCGCGAGATCAAGGAGCATACCGGCGCCAACTGGCCCAAGGTCCGCGACGGCATCGAGCGCGCCGGCGAATGTGTCGCCAAGCACGGCTTCGCCATGTCCGCCGGAGAATGGCACAGCGACATCCACGCGGTCGGTGTTGCCCTGAAGCTGAATGATGGAACCGGCCCTTATGCCTTCAACTGCGGCGCACCCGCCTTCAAGTTCAGTGAAGTTCTATTAAAGAACGATATTGGCCCTCGCCTCGTCGCGATGGTAAGAAATATCGAGATCGCGATGACCGGCAGCGTCGGACGCGCTCCACAAAACAAAGAAAATACCAGCATCAAAAAAGCCAAAACAACAGGGGGAAAAGTCACGCGCATCGCTGAGGGGATCCGCTAGTCGCCGCCGTGGCGGTGGCATGCCAGACAACCCGGCATAGGGACACCTTTTCAGCTCCGGAACTGGAATTCAGTCAAGTTCGAAAAAAGAACTTTGTTGGATTCTGTCCGGCGACAGTGCTAAAGGAAAACTCGAGAGCGCGCCCGCCCGTGGCGTTGCGCGCGGATCGCAAAACAAAGAAACTGCCGACATCAAGAAAAATGAAACCGCCAGGAGGAAAAGTTGCACGTATTGAGGGGATCGGATAGCCGCGCGCGTTGCGGTTACATGCAGGCGGGAACATCCCAGCCTCGCGTGGACATCAACACATGATGCAGGCACAGGTTGCGCAGGGGCATGCTCCCTTGCTCGCGGTTCGCGACGTCTCTGTCGTGTTCGGCGGCATCATCGCGTTGAATGGCGTTTCGTTCGACATGAAAAAGGGCCAGATTCTGGGCCTGATCGGTCCGAACGGCGCCGGCAAGACGACGCTCTTCAACTGTCTCAGCAGGCTTTACCAGCCGAGTACGGGCGAGATTCTGATGGAGGGCCAGAGCATTCTGGTTCATCAGCCGCAGAAGATCGCCGAGGTCGGCATCGGGCGCACATTCCAGAACGTCGCGCTGTTCCCGCGCCTGACGGTGCGCGACAATATCCGCATCGGCGGACACTGCCGTACCAAGAGCGATTTCGTCAGCGACGCGATCAAGCTGCCATGGGTCCGCGAGCAGGAGCGCAAGCTCAACGCGAGGGTCCATGAAATCCTCGATTATCTCGACCTGCATGATGTCGCCGACCGCGAAGTCTCGGGTCTTCCGTTCGGCACGCAGAAGCGGGTCGAGCTTGGCCGTGCGCTCGCCGCCGAGCCGAAGATCCTGCTGCTCGACGAGCCCGCAGGCGGCCTCAATCACGAGGAAGTCTACGTCCTCGGCGACCTGATCTGCCGCATCCGCGACCAGCGCAACATCACGGTTCTGCTCGTCGAACATCACATGGGATTGGTGATGAAGATCGCCGATCACGTCGTCGCACTGAATTTCGGCAAGAAGCTCGCTGAAGGCACCCCGTCTCAGGTGCAGTCCGACCCCGACGTCATCAAGGCCTATCTGGGGAGCAAGGACCAATGAGCACGATGCTGACGATCAGGGACCTGCGCGCCTATTACGGCCAGGTGCAGGCACTGCACGGACTGGAATTCTCCCTCAACGAGGGCAGCGTCACCACCCTGCTCGGCGCCAACGGCGCCGGCAAGACCACGACACTGCGGGCGATCTGCAACATGATCCGCTCTACCGGCAACATCGAGTTCGACGGCAAGTCGCTCGCCGGTGTGTCCACCGAGAACGTGGTACGGCTCGGCATCGCCCACGTGCCGCAAGGCCGCGGCACCTTCACCAACATGACGGTCGAAGAAAACCTTCAGCTCGGTGCCATCTCGCGCAGCGGCAAGAAGGAGATCGAGAACGACATCGAGCAGATGTACGGATTCTTCCCCGTGCTCAAGCAGCGTCACACCCAGCAGGCGGGAACGCTGTCGGGCGGCGAACAGCAGATGCTCGCGGTCGCCCGCGCGCTGATGCTGCGTCCCCGGCTAATGCTGCTCGACGAACCCTCGTTCGGTCTGGCGCCGCTGGTCGTCCGCGACCTGTTCGGTATCCTTGGCCGGATCAACCGCGAGCACAAGGTGACCATCCTGGTGGTCGAACAGAACGCCCAGCTCGCGCTTGAACTGGCGGAACAGGCCTATGTGATCGAAACCGGACGCATCGTGATGTCGGGAAGCGCGAAGGAAATCGCGAACAACGAAGACATCCGCAAATCCTATCTCGGATACTGAGGACGCAGCCATGGAACTGTTTACCAACCAAGTCCTGGCTGGCATTGCCACAGGCGCGATCTACGCCTGCATGGCGCTGGCCGTGGTCATGATCTATCAGGCCATCGACCATCTGAACTTCGCCCAAGGCGAAATGGCGATGTTCTCGACCTTCATCGCCTGGCAATTGATGCAGTGGGGCCTGTCGTTCTGGCCGGCCTTCCTGATGACGCTGGTGATTTCGTTCATCGGCGGCATCGTCATCGAACGTGCGCTGTTCAAGCCGCTGACCAATGCGCCTGTTCTGGTGCATGTCGCCGGCTTCATCGCGCTGTTCGCAATCCTCAACAGCGTCGCAGGGCTGACCTGGGACTTCACGATCAAGCAGTTCCCCTCGCCGTTCGGCTCGTCCGGCTTCCTGGGCAGCCAGCTGATCTCGACCCACCAGGCCGGTATGATCGGTGTTACGCTGGTCTTGCTTCTGCTGCTCTACATCTTCTTCCGCTTCACACGGGTGGGTCTGGCGATGCGGGCAGCGGCGTCGCTGCCTGAATCGGCACGTCTTGTCGGCATCAACACGAGCTGGATGATCGCGCTCGGCTGGGGTATGGCCAGCGCCATTGGCGCCATCGCCGGTCTCCTGATCGCGCCAGTGGTGTTCCTCGAGCCCAACATGATGGGCGGCATCCTGCTGTACGGCTTCGCGGCGGCGGTACTCGGCGGCCTTACCAGCCCGCTCGGCGCCGTGGTCGGCGGCTTCCTGGTCGGCGTCTTCGAGAATCTGGTCGGCACCTACATTCCCGGTGTCGGCAACGAACTTAAACTTCCGATCGCGCTGGCACTGATCATCGTCGTGCTTGTCATCAAACCGTCCGGTCTGTTCGGCCGCGCCATCGTACAGCGAGTTTAATCATGAGCACAGTTCAGGACTCCATTTCCACACCTGCGGCGGTCGATGCCGAACCGAAGAAAACGATGACGGTCGGCCTCGGCACGACGCTTGTCGTGTTTGCGCTGCTGGTCGTCACGCCGCTGTTCGTGAAGAACTTCATCATCTTCCAGATGACGATGGTGCTGATTTACGCCATCGCCATCCTGGCCCTCAATCTGTTGACCGGCGGCAGCGGACAGTTCTCGCTCGGTCAAAGCGCCTTCTACGCGGTCGGCGCCTATACCGCCGGCATTCTGATGGAACATCTCGGCGTCAACTACGCACTGACGATTCCCGCCGCGGGCATCATCTGCTTCATCTTCGGCTTCCTGTTCGGCTTTCCGGCACTGCGGCTTTCGGGCGTGTACCTCGCGCTCGCGACCTTCGCACTGGCGGTCGCGATGCCGCAGATTCTCAAACTGAACCTGTTCGAACACTGGACCGGCGGCGTGCAGGGTCTGGTCATCACCAAGCCGGACGCACCGTTCGGCCTGAAGATGTCGCAGGACATGTGGCTGTACTACTTTACGCTGTTCGTCTCAGGGGTGATCTACGTCCTGGCCGTCAATCTGCTGCGAAGCCGGTCCGGACGCGCGCTGATGGCAATCCGCGATAATCCGATTGCCGCCTCGGCAATGGGCGTCGACCTGCCGCTGTACAAAACGCTGGCATTCGGCGTCTCGGCCGCCTTCACCGGCATTGCCGGAGCGCTCGGCGCCATCGTGGTGCAGTTCGTGGCTCCGGACAGCTTCACCATCCAGTTGGCGATCGCAATCTTCGTCGGCATGGTGGTCGGTGGCGTCGGCTGGTTACCGGGATCGCTGGTCGGTTCGGCCTTCATCGTGTTCGTGCCCAACGTCGCGGAACACATCTCCAAGGGGCTGTCCGGCGCGGTGTTCGGTGTCTTCCTGTTCGCCGTCATCTTCCTGTTGCCGCACGGCGCCCGGCAGGTTGCCTTTATGATCGAAGCCTTATTCCGCAAAAAGAGCAAACCCTGAAGGGGGAAGCCGTAAGTCTGATTGCCTGACATCAAATCAGGCTTGTCGGCATCTGATTGTTTGCGCATGGTGTTTCCGGAAAATCGGTTTCCGGACCAGGTGACAGGGGTCTGATTCAGCTCAGCTGAATCAGACCCCTCATTTTAGCCCTCAGGGCATGATCTCTTTCTGGAGCCGATTTCCGCCAGGCGGAATACCGCATCTCAGGGAGAGGACTACAATGCTATCCAAACTCAAGCTCAACGTAGCAGCGGTGTCGGCCATCGCCGCGCTCGCGATGACGAGCGGCCACGCGCTCGCGCAAAAAAAATACGATACCGGCGCGACCGACGCTGAAATCAAGATCGGCAATATCATGCCCTACAGCGGTCCCGCGTCCGCCTACGGCGTCATCGGGAAGATGGAAGAAGCCTACTTCAAGATGATCAACGATCAGGGCGGCATCAACGGCCGCAAGATCACCTTCATCACCTATGACGACGGCTATTCCCCGCCCAAGGCCGTCGAACAGGCACGCAAGCTGGTGGAGAGTGACGAAGTCCTGCTCGTATTCGGACCGCTCGGCACGCCGTCGAATTCCGCGATCCAGAAGTATCTGAACGCGAAGAAGGTGCCACAGCTATTCGTAGCGACCGGCGCCACCAAGTTCGGCGAGCCGAAAGAATTCCCCTGGACCATGGGCTGGCAGCCCGCTTACCAGAGCGAAAGCCGCGTGTACGCCAAGCATCTGCTCGCGGCCAAACCGGATGCCAAGATCGCGATCCTTTACCAGAACGACGACTTCGGTAAGGACATGCTGAAGGGCCTGAAGGACGGCCTCGGCGCCAGGGCGTCGCAGATCGTCGCCGAAGACAGCTACGAAGTGTCCGAGCCGACCATCGACTCCCACATCATCAAGCTGAAGGCGACCGGCGCCGACGTCTTCGTCAGCTTCACCACACCGAAGTTCGCCGCCCAGGCCATCAAGAAGGTCGCAGAACTCCAATGGAAGCCGACGTACATTCAGAGCAACGTCGGCGCCTCGGTCGGCAGCGTGCTCAAGCCGGCAGGCTTCGAGAATGCGCAAGGCATCCTCTCGGCGGCCTACGCCAAGGACGGCGCGGATCCGCAGTGGGACAACGATGAAGGCATGAAGAAATTCTACGCCTTCCTAGCCAAGTATGCCCCGGACATGAACAAGACCGACGGTTCCGTCGTCTACGGTTATGGTCAGGCGCAGACGCTGGTTCAGGTTCTGAAGCAGGCAGGCGAGAACCTGACCCGCGAGAACATCATGAAGCAGGCCGCGAGCCTGAAGGACTTTACCCCTGACACCTTGCTGCCCGGCGTGAAGATCAACACCAGCGCGACCGACTTCTATCCGATCGACCAGTTGCAGATCATTCAGTTCAAGGGCGAGAAGTATGAACTGATCGGCCCGATCATCAGCGGTGGAATGGGCGGAAGTTAATCTTTCGCGCTGCGAAACAGGCTGCCGCAAAAACAAGCCCTCCGCGACCCCGTCGCGGAGGGCTTTTCGTTGAACGCGGCCTGCAAAGGGTATTGAATATCGTCGAGCCGCAAAGAGCTCAGAATCAAAAAAACACAACGAAGGTACAAACACGATTCCAAGGAGGAACGTAATGTCAGCACTCACCTCGCGACTCGCGGTCGCTTCGGCCGCTGTGGCCCTGCTCACCGCGACAAGCACCGGCGCACTCGCCCAGAAAAAATACGACACCGGCGCATCCGATACCGAGATCAAGATCGGCAATATCATGCCCTACAGCGGACCGGCCTCCGCTTATGGAGTCATCGGAAAATCCGAACAGGCCTACTTCAACAAGATCAATGCCGAGGGCGGCATCAACGGCCGCAAGATCAATTTCGTCACCTACGATGACGGTTATTCGCCGCCGAAGGCCGTCGAGCAGGCGCGCAAGCTGGTCGAGAGCGACGAGGTCCTGATCGTCTATGGCCCGCTCGGCACGCCGTCGAATTCGGCGATCCAGAAATATCTGAACGCCAAGAAGGTGCCGCAACTGTTCGTTGCCACCGGCGCCACGAAGTGGAACGATCCGAAAGAATTTCCCTGGACCATGGGCTGGCAGCCCAACTACCAGAGTGAGGGCCGGATCTACGCCTCCTACCTGATGAAGGAGAAGCCGAACGGCAAGATCGGCATTCTCTTCCAGAACGATGATTACGGCAAAGACTACCTCAAGGGCATCAAGGACGGCCTCGGCAAAAAGGCAGCTTCCATGATCGTCGCGGAAGAGCCTTATGAAACGAGCGTGCCCACCATCGACTCACAGGTCGTCGCCCTGAAGTCGAAAGGCGTCGATGTTTTTATCAGCATCACCACGCCGAAGTTCGCTGCCCAGTCGATCAAGAAAGTCGCGGAATTGCAGTGGAAGCCGCTGTTCATTCTGAACAACGTCTCGGCGTCGGTTGGCTCGGTGATCAAGCCCGCCGGATTCGAGAATGCGCAGGACATCATCTCGGCGTCCTACGCCAAGGACCCAACCGATCCGCAGTGGAAGGACGACAAGGGAATGAAGGATTTTGACGCTTTCCTTCTCAAGTACTTCCCCGAAGCCAACCGGAGCGACGGTTCGGTGATCTACGGATACAACTCGGCCCAGACCCTGGTTCACGTACTCAAGGCCTGCGGCGACAATCTCACGCGCGAGAATGTCATGAAGCAGGCGGCCAGCATTAAAAATCTGGAACTCGGAGGTCTGCTGCCTGGCGTCAAGATCAACACCAGCGCGACCGATTTTGCCCCGATCAGCCAGATGCAGCTGATGAAATTCAAGGGCGAGACCTGGGTCCGGTTCGGCGATATCCTGAGTGGTGACGTTGGCGGCTAGTTCGGCGTCAGACAACAAAAACCCCCTGCGACACATTCGCAGGGGGTTATGACTTCAATGCCATTTTGTTGAATCAACAAGACAAACGGTATTGAATACCTGCGAGGCCACAAGGCCTCCAAGGCAAGTGCTAAAAACAAACATCAAGAAAACTAGGTTAGGGAAACAAAAGAAATGTCCGCCAAGAAACTTCAACGCATATTCTTTCTCGCTACCGTCGCAGCCTTGGCTGCGTCGACCAGCAATGCGGTCGCACAAAAGAAATACGACACCGGCGCCACCGACACCGAAATCAAGATCGGCAGCATCATGCCCTACAGCGGACCGGCGTCCGCCTATGGCATCATCGGCAAAACGCAGGCTGCCTATTTCAACAAGATCAATGCCGAAGGCGGCATCAACGGCCGCAAGATCAATTTCATTTCCTATGATGACGGCTATTCGCCACCGAAGGCTGTGGAACAGGCCCGCAAGCTGGTGGAAAGCGACGAAGTTCTGCTGATTTTTAATTCGCTCGGCACGCCATCGAATTCGGCGATCCAGAAATACATGAACGCCAAGAAGGTGCCGCAGCTGTTCGTGGCGACCGGCGCCACCAAGTGGAACGATCCGAAGAACTTCCCCTGGACCATGGGCTGGCAGCCCAACTACCAGAGCGAAGGGATCATCTATGCGAAATACCTGATGAAGGAAAAACCGAACGGCAAGATCGGCATTCTTTATCAGAACGACGACTTCGGTAAGGACGTTTTGAAGGGGCTGAAGGACGGTCTCGGAGCCAAAGGCGCTTCGATGATTATCGCCGAGGAGCCTTACGAGACGTCCGTTCCCACGATCGACTCGCAGGTCGTTGCGCTGAAATCGAAGGGGGCTGATGTCTTCGTCAGCATCACCACACCGAAATTTGGCGCGCAATCGATCAAGAAGGTCGCCGAGCTTGGTTGGAAGCCGCTGTTCATCCTGAACAACGTCGCCTCGTCTACGGGGTCGGTCATCAAGCCGGCCGGTTTCGAAAATGCGCAGGGCGTGATCTCTGCGACCTATGGCAAGGATCCGACCGACCCGCAATGGAAGGACGATCCGGGCGTCAAGAACTTCGACGCCTTCCTCGTGAAGTACTTCCCCGAAGCCAACCGGGCCGACAGCTCGGTCGCATATGGTTACAGCTCCGCGCAGACGATGGTGCATGTGCTGAAGGCCTGCGGAGACAATCTCACCCGCGAGAACGTCATGAAGCAGGCTGCAAGTATCAAGGATCTTCAGCAGGAGATGGGTCTGCCCGGCATCAAGCTGAACACCAGCGCCACCGACTTCGCACCGATCGAGCAATTGCAGATGATGCGATTCAAGGGCGAGCGCTGGGAACTGTTCGGTCCCGTCATCAGCGGCGAGGTCGGCGGCTGACGATTGGCTCGGAAGGAAGCCGGATTTCCAGTTCTGAAATCCGACTTCCCCGCCCTGCACGGGCAGATCTGGAAACATTTCCGCCCTCCGCAATAACCCTGCGGAGGGCCTTTTATCGTGCCCCCGATCATGTCATGTCTTGAGCCCGTATAGCGCCAAGCGATGATCTGATGACCGACAAACGCCTTTTGCTGCGCGCCATTTTCGACGCCGCTGTCGCCGCAGCCCACCCTGACCGCATTCTTGCCGAACACCTGCCACCGCCGCCGCGCGGCCGCATCCTCTGTCTTGCCGCGGGCAAGGCTGCCGGCGCGTTGGCGTATGCTGCGGAACGGCACTATCTCGACGGCGGCCATATCGATCCCGCGCGATTGTCGGGACTCGCCACCACGCGTCACGGATACGGCATGCCAACCCGGCGCATCGAGATTGTCGAGGCCGGTCACCCGGTGCCCGATGAAGCGGGCATGAAGGCCGCGGCGCGGACGCTTGAACTGGCTGGAGCTGCCAGCGCCGATGATCTCGTTCTGGTGCTGTTGTCCGGCGGCGGTTCAGCGAACTGGGTCGCGCCGGCTGACGGAATTTCGTTCGCGCAGAAGCAGGCGATGAACAAGAGCCTGCTGCGATCGGGCGCGCCGATCGGAGAGATGAACACTGTGCGCAAACATCTGTCGCGCATCAAGGGCGGCCGGCTCGCCCGAGCCGCTGCGCCCGCGCAAGTTCTGACGCTGGCGATCTCGGATGTGCCGTTCGACGATCCTGCGACCATCGCGTCCGGGCCGACGGTGCCGGACACCACGACGCTGGCCGACGCGCGTGAGATCGTCGCCCGCTATCAAATCAAGGCCGATGATGCCGTGATTGCAGCGTTGAATGATCCGCGCAACGAGAGCTGCAAGCCTGGCGACGCGGCGTTCGCGCACGCGGATTTCAGGATCATCGCGCGCCCGCAGGAATCGCTCGATGCAGCCGTCGCCGTGGCGCGAAACGCCGGCTATGAAATCGTTGCGCTCGGTGCCGATCTCGAAGGCGAAGCGCGCGATGTTGCCGCCGCCCATGCACAGATTGCCCTGAAGGGGCATGCAGAGGGAAAGAAGCTCGCCGTCCTGTCCGGCGGCGAACTCACGGTGACGGTGCGCGGCAATGGACGCGGCGGGCCCAACCAGGAATACGTGCTCGCGCTCGCGAGCCTGTTCGCCGATACGGCGGGCATTTGCGTGCTGGCCGGCGATACCGATGGCGCGGACGGCGGCGCCGGACATCCGACCGATCCGGCCGGTGCGATCCTCGATCAGCGCACGTTTGCAAAGATGCGCGAACTCAAGCTCGATCCGAAGGCCTATCTTGCCAACAATGATGCCACCGCGTTCTTTGAAGCCACGGGCGATCTTCTGATGACCGGACCGACGCTAACCAACGTCAACGATATCCGCATCATTCTGGTGGATCCGTAGCCTGTCGTTACTCCGAGCACCGCGCGCTCCCTCGCCCCGCACTTGCGGGGAGAGGTGAAGTGAAATGCCGCCCCTTAAAACTCCTTCGCGATCTTGCCGAGCATCGTCAGCAGCAGGGCGCGGTTGTCCTCTCCCAGCAGGTCCTTGAGGCGCGCCTCGTGCCGGGTCTCGATCAGCTTCCTGGCGCGGGACAGAACCGCGCGGCCCTTGTCCGTCAGCTTCAGGATGTGCGAGCGGCGGTCGCTGCTGGAGCGCACGCGGACACAGAGATCCCGGCTTTCCAGTTCGTCCAGCATGGCGACGAAGTTGGGCCGCAGAATTCCAAGGGTGCTGGCGATCTCGGTCTGGTTCCGCCCGGGATTTGCTTCGACCAGCATCAGAACGGAGAATTGCGCCGGCGTCAGTTGCAGTGCCGCGACGCAGCCGATGAAGTCGTCGAAAATCCGCAGTTGCGCACGCTTGAGCGAATAGCCGAGGAAGTCCGACAGGTCCCCGATCCGGATCGGGGCGGCAGGAGATACCGCCGGCGCCCGCCGCGGCCGTTTTTTGGCTTTGGCGGCAGCGTTATTCGCGGTCCTGGAAACAGCCATCGTGCGCTTCCCGTGATCGGTCTGCTATAAGGGCGCCTCTACCCGAAGAGCGACCAAGGCTTGTAGTTATACTCGATAATCGTTATAAAATATATCAAATAGAGATGGCGGAATTCAACCGCCGCTTTCGGTGCAGCGGACCCTTCAATCCGCATGCGCGCGACGCTTGAGGGGACGCCTTGGATAGCACGATCCTTCTGTTCCTGCTGCAGGACGGAATAACCAGCGGCGCGATCTACGCGCTGCTCGGGCTCGCGCTCGTTCTGGTGTTCGCGGTAACCCGCGTCATCCTGATCCCGCAGGGCGAGTTCATTACCTTCGGCGCGCTGACCTACGCGATCCTGGCAACCGGGAAGGTGCCGGGCACCGCCCTGCTGGCGATCGGCATGGGCATCGTCGCGTTCTGCTTCGACATCGTCGCCGGCCGCAACATAATGACCCTTCGGCTGGTGCTGCGATCGCTGGCGCTGAACATCCTGCTGCCGCTCGCGATCTGGGGCTTGGCGACAATGCTGGCGGGACGCCAGAACAATGTGGTCGTCAACTTCCTGCTGTCGATCATCATCGTCGCCCCGATCGGTCTTTATCTCTATCGCATCGCCTATCAGCCGATAGCACATGCCTCGGTGCTGGTGCTGCTGATCGCGTCGGTCGGCATACATCTCGCCTTGCAGGGGCTGGGGCTGGTGTTTTTCGGGCCCGAAGGCCTGCGCGCACCGGCGATTTCCACCGCCGCTTTCACTATCGGGCCGTTGCGTTTCACCGGCCAGAGCATCGCCATCTATGCTATCACCATCCTGCTGATCGTCGGCCTCTGGCTGTTGTTCGGCTACACGCTTTACGGCAAGGCGCTCCGCGCTACCGCTGTCAATCGCCTCGGCGCACGCATCGTCGGCATTCGCACCACGCTGTCGGGACAGGTCGCGTTCCTGCTCGCCGCCGTCATCGGCACCATCTCAGGCATCCTGATCGTCCCCATCACCACGATCTACTATGACACCGGATTCCTGATCGGCCTGAAAGGTTTTGTCGCCGCCATCATCGGCGGCCTCGTGAGCTATCCCCTCACCGCCGCCGCAGCCGTAGTGGTCGGTATCGTCGAAGCGTTCTCGTCGTTCTATGCCAGCAACTTCAAGGAGGTCATTGTCTTCACGCTGCTGCTCCCGGTTCTGATCCTGCGCTCGCTGGCTTCGCCAGAGGTCGAAGAGGAGAACGACTAGTGTGGCGGTTCGCAAGTCCGCTTTTCTGTTCTCGCAGGCCCGTTAGCGGATCTGCGAACCAAGGCCACACTAGAATTATATTTGATCAGTGTCCTTTCGAATCCGAAGTTCGCTACGAAAGACGCTGCACGATGATGCGAACTTCGGATTCGGGACACTGATGTGACGCAGCGTTGGGGCATGATCGTATTCGCACTGGTGATGACGGGCATCCCGTTTATCCCGGGCATGCCGCCGTTCTGGATCGTACTGCTCGACAACATCGGCTTGGCCGCACTGGTTGCGATGGGCCTCGTGCTGCTGACCGGCGTCGGCGGCCTGACGTCATTCGGCCAGGCCGCATTCTGCGGTTTCGGCGCCTATACGACAGCGATCCTCACCACCTCCTACGGACTGTCGCCGTGGCTGACATTGCCGCTGTCGCTGATCGTCAGCGGCGTCGCGGCCGTGATTCTCGGCCTGATCACAGTCCGACTGTCTGGCCACTACCTGCCGCTCGGCACCATCGCCTGGGGCATCAGCCTGTTCTATCTGTTCAGCAAGCTCGAACTGGTCGGACGCAACGACGGTATTTCAGGCATTCCGCCACTGGCGATTGGCGGATTGCACCTGACCGACCCCGGCAAGATTTATTTCGCGATCTGGTTCGCGGTGATTGTGTGTGCGCTGCTGACGGTGAACCTGCTCGACTCGCGGACTGGCCGCGCGATCCGCGCGCTGCGCCGCGGCCATATTGCGGCGGAAGCATTCGGCGTGCAGACCGCGCGAGCCAAGCTCTTGGTCTTCATTTATGCCGCCGTGCTCGCAGGCTTGTCGGGGTGGCTTTATGCACATTTCCAGCGTGCGGTGAATCCGACGCCGTTCGGGCTGAATGCCGGCATTGAGTATCTGTTCATCGCCGTGGTCGGCGGGGCGGGTTATGTCTGGGGCGCGGTACTCGGCGCAGGCATCGTCATCGTGCTCAAGGAATTCCTGCAAAGCTTCCTGCCAGTGGTGTTTCACGGATCGGCGCAGCTCGAGACTGTGATTTTCGGTATCCTGCTGGTGGCGTTGCTGCAGGTCGCGCCCGGCGGCATGTGGCCTCGCCTCGCGGCCCTGCTGAAATTCGATACCGCGAAGCTTCCCCGCCCGAAGGCGGCGGAAGCGTTGCCGCCGCGCAGCAAGGCTATCCCCGCCTCCGAAACGCTGCTCGACATTCAGGCCGCGCGCAAACAGTTCGGCGGCGTGATCGCAGTCAATGACGTGTCGTTCGACGTTCAAGCGCGCGAGATCGTGGCGCTCATCGGCCCCAATGGCGCGGGCAAGAGCACCACGTTCAACCTCATCACCGGCGTGCTGCGCTCATCGGGCGGAACGATCTCCATTCTCGGTCACAACGTCGACAATGCGCCGCCGCAGGACATCGCCAGGCTCGGCGTCGCCCGCACCTTCCAGCACGTCAAGCTGGTGCCCGACATGACAGTGCTGGAAAACGTCGCCATCGGTACCCATCTGCGCGGCCATGCCGGCGCGATCGCCAGCATGCTGCGGCTCGACCGCAAGGATGAAGCCGCGCTGCTGGCGGAAGCTGCAAAGCAGATCGAGCGCGTCGGTCTCAGCGGCCAGATGCATCAACTGGCGGGAAGTCTTTCGCTCGGCCAGCAGCGCATCGTGGAAATCGCCCGCGCACTGTGCGTCGATCCGATCCTGCTGCTGCTGGACGAGCCCGCGGCCGGTTTGCGTCACATGGAGAAGCAGAAACTGTCGGCGCTGCTGCGCCAGTTACGCTCTGAGGGCATGTCGGTCCTTCTGGTCGAACACGACATGGGCTTCGTGATGGATATCGCCGACCGTATCGTTGTGCTGGAGTTCGGCACCAAGATCGCCGAAGGAGCGCCGATGGCGGTCCGCGCCAATCCCGACGTGATCAAGGCCTATCTGGGGACAGCGTCATGACAAAACTGCTGTCCGTCGAAAATGCGCACATTGCCTATGGCAAGGTCGAAGCCGTGCGCGGCGTGACGCTTGACGTCAACGCCGATGAGATCGTGACCATCGTCGGCGCCAACGGCGCAGGCAAGACCACGCTGCTCAACGCCATCATGGGAATCCTGCCACTCAACGGCAGTGTTGTCTTCTCCGGGCAGCAAATCTCCCGTCTCGATATCGAGGACCGCGTCGCGGCGGGACTTTGCATCGTGCCTGAGCATCGCGAACTGTTCGGCACCATGACAGTCGAGGAAAACCTGCAACTCGGCGGCTTCCGTGTGCCGCGCGCAAAGGCCGCCAGCGAGCAGGAACGAGTTTTTGCGCTGTTTCCACGACTGAAGGAACGCCGCACTCAACTCGCAGGCACGCTGTCCGGCGGTGAGCAGCAGATGCTGGCCATGGGCCGCGCGCTGATGAGTCAGCCGCGTCTCTTGATGCTGGACGAACCGTCGCTCGGCCTCGCACCGCTGATCGTTGCGGACATTTTCCGCACCATCGGCGAATTGCGTCAGGCCGGCGTATCGGTGCTGCTGGTTGAGCAGAACGCCCGCGCCGCGCTGGAGATCGCCGACCGCGCCTATGTCATGGAGCTTGGCGAATTCATCATGAGCGGCTCGGCGAAAGAGATCAGCGGTGACCAGCGCGTGGTGGCGAGCTATCTTGGATTCCAGCACGACGAACAGAGCAAGCTGTAGCGTTCTCTCGTTTGTCATCACCGGGCTTGTTCCGGCGATCCCGATAATCGGACACCGATGCCTTCGCTCGGGATGGCTGGGACGCAGGCGAGCGGAAATGACGCCGTTCTTCGAACGGCTATGCCCGACCGTGATGTCATTCTGATACTCGCCCCGGCAAGAAAATGCCCGGCACAAGGCCGGGCACCGTCGCAGCGAATATTCTTTCAGCCGTTACTTCACGACTTCATACTTGCCGCTCTTCACAGTCAGGATGATGCGCGAGCGATCATCGGTGCCGAAGCGGTCCTTCTCGGTGAAGTTGTAGACGCCCTGGCTGGCTGCAATTTCCTTCTCAGAGAGCAAAGCCTGACGGATCGCCTCGCGGAATTCCGGCGTGCCGGGCTTGGCCTTCTTCAAGGCAACCGGCACGACGCGCTTCAGCACTTCAAAGGCATCGTACATGTGGCCGGCGAACTGGCTGCGGGTGTTGGCGCCGTACTTCTTTTCATAGGCGGTGTTCAGCGCCATGCCCGGCTTCTTGGTCAGCGCGCTGTCCGCCTGCCCCTCCGGAGCCATCACTGGGCCCGCGGCCATGATGACGCCTTCCGCGGACGGACCGGCAATGCGGATGAAATCCATCGCGGCGGCACCGTGGGTCTGATAGATCAAACCCTTGTAACCGCGCTCGCGCAGCGCCGACTGCGGCAGCGCGGCACCGGTGCCCGATGCGCCGATCAGGATTGCATCCGGATTGGCTGCGACCAGTTTCAGAACCTGACCTGCTACCGAGGTGTCGGGGCGCGCATAGCGCTCTTCGGCAACAACGGTGATGCCGCCCATGGCGCCGGTCTGGGTCTTCAGATCATTGAGCCACAAGTCGCCGTAGGAGTCCGAGAAGCCAATATAGCCCACGGTCTTGATGTTGTTCTTCTTCATGTGCTCGTAAAGCACCTTGCCCATGATCGGCACCGGCTGCGGCATCACAGCCGTCCACTTTTCGCGAGCCGGAGTGATCGGCAGCGGCGCGAGGCTGAGCTGCGGCACGCCAACTTCGTTGGCGACGGTTGAGATTGCGATCGATGGTGGCGTGGTCGACGAGCCGATGATGATGTCGGCGTTGGATTCGGTCACGAACCGGCGCGCATTGGTTGTGGCGGCGGTTGGATCACCGGCGTCATCCAGAACGATAGTCTTGATCTTGGCGCCGCTGATTTCGCCCGGCACGAACTCGAGCGCGTTCTTTTCAGGAATGCCGAGCGCGGCCGCAGGGCCTGTGGTGCTGATGCTGACGCCGATAGTGATGTCCTGCGCGCGCGCGGCACCCGGCAAAGCCATCGCGGCCCCAAGAACCACTGCGGTCCATGTTAAAGTCTTCATGGTCATCCTCCCTTGAAAGTCTCTTTGACGTTTCTGACAGTCGTTAACGATTGCGGGATGCGAGGCTATTTGCGGTGCAGCATCCGGTGTCGGTTGCAGCCATTCAGATAGAAGTTACCGGCCATTTGCAATGCTTTCCGCACTTGCCATTGGTATGATACGCGAGGCTTCGAACGGCCTTTCCCGATATTGTTATCTGGTATAATCAATTTTGACGGCGAACAAAACCCTATTCGCAAGACGCCGGGAGTTACAGACGTTGCGGACACAGATTGCCATCATCGGCGGAGGCCCGGCGGGGTTGCTGCTCGGACAGTTGCTGCACCGCTATGGCATCGACAACGTCATTTTTGAGCGCAAGGATCGTGACTACATCCTGGCGCGGATCCGGGCGGGCGTACTCGAACAGGGCACTGTCGGCCTGCTGGAGGAAGTCGGCGTCGCGGAGCGGCTGCACCATGACGGCCTGATCCATCACGGCATCGAACTGGCGTTCGGCGGCGCACGCCACCGGATTGACATGACGCGGGCGACCGGCAAGACGGTAACCGTCTACGGGCAGACCGAAGTTACCCGCGACCTGATGGATGCGCGGATCAAGGCGGGACTCACGACCGTTTATGACGCCGGCAATGTCAGCCTGCACGACTTCGAAAGCGACCAGCCGCGGGTGCGTTACGTCAAGGATGGCGCAACCCATGAGGTGGCCTGCGATTTCATCGCGGGGTGCGACGGCTTTCACGGCGTCAGCCGGCAGAGCGTCGAGCCGGATGCGCTCAAGATCTTCGAGCGCGTTTATCCGTTCGGCTGGCTCGGCCTCCTGTCGGAGACGCCGCCCGTCTCGCCTGAACTAATCTACAACAATCACGAGCGCGGCTTCGCGCTGTGTTCGATGCGCTCAATGCATCGCAGCCGCTACTACTTGCAATGCAAACTCGACGACCATATCGACCACTGGCCGGACGACAGGTTCTGGGACGAATTGAAACGCCGCCTCGACCCGCAAGCCGCCGCCAGCCTCATCACAGGACCGTCGATCGAAAAGAGCATCGCGCCGTTGCGGAGCTTCGTCGCCGAGCCCATGCGGTTCGGACGGCTGTTCCTCGCGGGTGACGCCGCGCATATCGTGCCGCCGACAGGCGCCAAGGGGCTCAACCTTGCCGCCAGCGATGTGCATTATCTTTCAACGGCGCTGCGCGAGTTCTACACCGATAAATCTCCGGCGGGCATCGACGATTACTCGCGGCGCGCGCTGAGCCGGGTGTGGAAGGCCGAGCGCTTCTCCTGGTGGATGACCTCGATGCTTCACCGTTTTCCGGGAACAGATGAATTCAGTTCACGTATCCAGCGCGCGGAACTCGCCTACCTGATCGAATCCGACGCGGCGAAGACCTCGCTCTCGGAAAACTATGTCGGACTGCCGTATTGAGCTGACAGGCGAAGCGTTGCTCTCGTCTTTATTACGCGCAGATGAAATAAAATCACTTCGTTGTCGTTTCAAACGTACAGAAGCGTCCTGTTTCAAACTTGATTTTGAATGATCGCGCGCGGAGCCCACTCTATAGTGCGGCAACCGCACCACGCAGCATTTGAAAGAGAAACATGGGAACGACCGAAACTCTCGCCGATATTCCAGCAGGCTTCGCACGACATCCGCGGCGCAGTCCGCTCACCGAGCCGTGGGAGCCGATCTATTTCAAGGCGACGCCAGATGCCTACATTCTTGGATTGCGCCTCGCCGAGGCGCACACCAATTCCCGCGGGTTGATTCATGGCGGGCTGATCGCGGCGCTTGCAGATAATGCGATGGGATTGAGCTGCTGCGTCAAGGGGGGTCTCTCGGGCATCGTCACCGTGAATCTTTCGGTCGATTTTCTCGGCTCGGCAAAGATCGGCCAGTGGCTCGCATTCGAAACCGACTTCGTCAAAATCGGCGGGTCAATCTGCTTCGCGCAGTGCTTTGTCACGGCCGATGGCGAACCTTGTGCGCGAGCCAACGCGACTTTCAAGATCCCAAGCCGGAAATCCTGATACGGCTCGCTACTTGGTTCCGAACCGCCAGTCTGATTTCTCGATCACAAGATCGGCGAACGCCCTGACTTTCGCGGAGAGCAATCGCGAGGTCGGATAGACGAGATGAATCGGCATCGGCGGCGCCTCGTAGTCAGCCAGCACGATCTTCAATCGTCCAGCCTTGAGCGCATCCGTTACCTGATAGGCCAGCACGTTGATCAGCCCGCCGCCCTGCTCGGCGTGCAGCACCGCCGCGTCGGTGCTGTTGGTGGCGAAGCGCGAGATATGGGGAACGCGGATCTCGCGGCCGTTCTCCGTGAAGCGCCATTCGGACAGCGACGTTCCGCCCGAGAATTGAATGATCTCGTGCGTGGCAAGATCCGACGGTTTCGATGGCGCTCCGCGCGCCTTGAGATATGACGGAGAGGCAACGACGATCCGCCGCATGTCGCCAACCGTGCGCGCCACCACGCTGGAATCCGCCAGATGCCCAATGCGCACGGCGATATCGACGCCCTCGTCCACCAGATTGATCATGCGGTCCGACAGCCGCAGTTCGGCGCTGACGTCCGGATATTGCTTCAAATAGTCCGACATGACAGGCCCGACATGCAGCCGTCCAAACATCAGTGGCGCGGAAACGACGAGTCTGCCGGACGGCTGGGTGCGCTCGGCCTGAACCGAGCCTTCGGCTTCCTCGACATCGCCGAGAATCCGCCGCGCGCGCTCAAGATAGCGGGTGCCGACGTCGGTCAGCGTCACCGATCGCGTGGTGCGCTGAAGCAGCCGCGCGCCGAGATGGTTCTCCAGGCTGGCGATCAGCCGCGTCACCGCCGATGCCGAGAGACCAAGCTTGCGGGCCGCCGGTGCAAATCCCTCAAGGTCCGCGACGGAAACAAACGCGCGCATGGCATCGAGACGGTCCATGGGATTATTTCATAAACAGCAATTATGAAGTGTCAATAGGCCAGATTGTTACAGAATGGGGCGAGCCGCATATCTCACGGCAGCGGTGCGGCATGGGCCGAGCCGCCTCTGAAAGGATAATCCGATGTCCCTGATCCCAACCCCGGCTTCCATTGAAGCTTCCCCTGCCGACTCGCAGCCTCTGCTGGAGGCCGTCAACAAGCAGCTCGGCGTGGTGCCGAACCTGTTCCGTCTTGTCGGCGTCAGCCCGGCGGGTCTCGAAGGTTATCTTGGTCTCAACGGCGCGCTGGGCAAGGGCACGCTCGATGCACGGACGCGCGAGCGCATCGCGCTGGCCATCGCCGAGATCAACGGTTGCAGCTATTGCCTCTCCGCGCACGCCTACCTCGGCAAGAATCTCGCCAAGCTCAGCGACGAGGAAATTCGCGCGAATCGCGACGGAGGGTCGACCGATGCGACGGCGGATGCGGCGGTCCGCTTCGCGGTTCTGCTGACGCAGAAGCGCGGCCATGTCGGCGCCGACGCGGTCCGCGATTTGCAGCAAGCCGGGTATACCGGCGCGCAGATCATCGAGATCGTCGCGCATGTCGCGCTCAACACCTTCACGAACTACATCAATGAGTCGCTCGGCACCGAGATCGACTTCCCCCTCGTGCCGGCACGTGCGGCTGCCTGAGCCTTCAGAACCCGAATGAGGCAAGCCGGATGCCCGCGCGGCTTGCCTCGTTTCTGATCGTGCAAATACGCTCGTGCAAGGCGTGACAAAAAAGAGGCGAGAGATGAACAACGATTTCACGATCTCCAGCGATGTCGCGTTCACACCCGCCGTGAAGGCGATCCAGACCCGCAAGGGATCGCGCGGAGGGTACGCCCATATGGAAGACGGCGGCGGCTTTCGCACCGAGATCGACCCGTCCCTCGCCGCCTTTATCGGCGAGCAGACCAGCTTCTTCCTGGCGACGGCGAACGCGGACGGTCAGCCCTACATCCAGCATCGCGGCGGCCCGGCGGGCTTCCTCAGGATTCTCGACAAAGACACGCTGGCCTTCGCGGATTACCGCGGCAACCGCCAATACATCACGCAGGGCAATCTCAGCGAAAATCCGAAGGCCTATATTTTCCTGATCGATTACATCAATCGCCGCCGGATCAAGATCTGGGGCGAGGCGCGCGTGGTCGAGGACGACCCGGCACTGATCGCGGCGCTGATGCCGAAGGAATACAAGGCAAAGCCCGAGCAGGCGATCCTGTTCAAGATCACCGCATGGGACATCAACTGTCCGCAGCATATTCCCATGAAGTTCGACGCCGCCGATGTCGCGGCGGCCATTGCCGCCCGGGATGAGCGCATCGCCGAGCTTGAGGCGGACGTGGCGCTGCTGAAACAGCGCCTTCCGCCTCAATAAGGGCTTGTCTGTCAGGCCGCAGCGATCATCCGCTGCCACTGATGTTCGGGATAGTAGCGCGCCATCATCCGGTCCACGTAGGCGACGAGGTTGGAGAACTCCAGCGCGCGCTGACGCAACGGCGAATCGAAGAACGGCGTCATCAGCCCGGCCAGTGAGGCGAACGCCATCGCGTCGGTACCGCAGGGCTTGTCGCCCATCAAATACGGCTTCCAGCCGAGAAGCATCGACAGCGCGGATAGTGAGCGGACGCCGAGTTCGGTGATCTCGTCAGGCGTGTGGCGGGCTAACCCCGCGATACGCATACTCTCCGCAACCCGGCCGCGCACGTCCTCCCGTACCGCGTCGCGAATGTTTTCGGGCGCGTCGTCGAAGAAATGCGCTGGTCCCTTGGCGAAATTTTCTGGCATCATCCAGCGGGTATAGACGGACGCCCAGTTGAAATGATTTTCGACCATGCGCTCGATCGCCCAGGCTTCGGCGCGCTGGCGCTCATCGAGCCCGGCATCGAGATCGAAGCCGTGCTTCTTTTCAAGATGGAACCGGATGAAGGTGGAATCGGCAATCCGCTCGTCGCCATCGTCGACATAGGGCAACTGACCCTTCGGCGAGGTGTCCGGCATCGCCCGCTGCTTGACGTATTTCAGGCCCGCCATCCTGAACTGGACTTCGGTCTTGGTGACATAGGGGCTGATTTCCGGGAGGCCGAAGCCGGGGCCAATGCCATAGAGAGTGATCATGGAAGCATCCTTTGCGCGTTGAAAAGATGCCCGTTTGTAGATACCCCCTGCTGCCACCATACTGTCAGCAGCAAGAGACCCTGCGAGAGACCGCAAAATGAGGCGCGCCGACCGGCTGTTCCAGATCATCCAGGTGCTTCGGCGCACCCGCAAGCCGCTGACTGCCGAGGCGATTGCAAAGGAGCTGGAAACCTCGAAACGCACGATCTACCGCGATATCGCCACCCTGATCGGCCAGCGCGTGCCGATCCGGGGCGAGACCGGCACCGGCTATGTGCTGGAAAAGGGGTTCGACATGCCGCCGCTGATGCTGACGCCGGACGAGGTCGAGGCCGCGGTGCTGGGCGCGCAATGGGTGATGGGGCGGGCCGATCCGGCGCTGGCGAAGGCTGCGCAGGACCTGATCGCCAAGATCGTCGAAACCATTCCCGAGCGGCTGCAACCGCTGGCGCTCGAGCCCGCCAGCCGGACCCCGCCGAAATGGGACGCGCCGTCCGACAGCATCGATATGACGCAATTGCGGGCGCATATCTATGCCAGCAAGAAAGTCCTGCTGCACTATCGCGACGAACAGGGCCACGACACCCGACGCACTGTCTGGCCGATCGCAGTGGGTTATCTGGAGACCGTGCGAATGCTGGCCGCGTGGTGCGAACTGCGAAAGGATTTTCGCAGCTTCCGGATCGACCGCATGACAGATGCGGTATTTCTCAACGAGAAGTACCCCGAGCGCCGCGCCGCATTGCGGGCGAAATGGATGAAGAGTTTTTCGCTCAAACAACATGCGCGAGCGCCGACGCCATGACCTCAACCGACAACCCCTGCCAGAGCTGCGGCGCCTGCTGCTCCTATTCGAGCAACTGGCCGCGCTTCACGGTGGAAGATGACGCCGCGCTCGACCTCATTCCCGAAAAATTCGTCAACGACCGGCTGTCCGGCATGCGCTGCGACGGCGACCGGTGTTCGGCGCTGACCGGCAAGGTCGGAACCGCGACAGCCTGCGGAATCTACGATGTGCGTCCCGAAGTCTGCCGCACCTGCATGCCGGGAGACCCGGAATGCGGCATGGCCCGGCGGCGGTTCGGACTGCCGGAACTCGCGGCCGGTTCGGCTGGCGGCGAATAATCGGGAACTAATGTTCCCTTCAAGCGTCAACTCTTTCAGCCCCTGAACCAGAGGAGCACGACGCCATGCGGGAGATGGAAATTCACGACTATGCGCGTCAATTGCTGGAAGCACACGGGCCCCGGGCAATTGCCGAAGCCGCCCAGAAGGCCATTGAGTGCGAACAGCAAGGCAAGGCCGAACTGGCCAAAAACTGGCGGCATGTCGAGGACGCGCTCAAGATGATGCGCGGGCCACACCAAAGCTGAAGCTGTCCAGCAGCGGATGACGGCGTGATTTTCAAGGAATCGCTCTCAGTTGCAGGAGTGAGGCCATGATTTCGAACTGTGCGACCGCCGAAGATGTCCTCAAGACCATCAAGGACCACAAGGTCCAGATGATTGATCTGCGGTTCACCGACCTGCCGGGTGTCTGGCAGCATTTCTCCGTCCCACCGAGCGCGGTGAATGCCGGCGCCCTCGACGAGGGCCTTGGATTCGATGGCTCATCGATCCGCGGCTTCCAGGAGATTCAGGAAAGCGACATGCTGGTCGTGCCCGACCCGGCGACCGCCTTCATCGACCCCTTTCCTGCAACAACGACGCTTGTTCTTATCTGCAACATCAGGGACCCGGTGACCGGTCAATCCTATAGCCGCGATCCGCGCTATATTGCCCAGAAAGCCGAGACCTACCTGAGGAGTACCGGCCACGCCGATACGAGCTATTTCGGCCCGGAGGCGGAGTTCTTCGTCTTTAACGACGTGCGCTACGGACAGGGTATCAACTACGCCTTCCACGAAATCGATTCCAGCGAAGGCAGCTGGAATACCGGCAAGGACGAGGAGCCGAATCTGGGCCATAAGCCGCGCCCGAAAGAGGGATACTTTCCAGTTCCGCCAACCGACAGCCTGCAGGATCTTCGCACCGAAATGGTGCTGACGATGGAAGCGCTGGGGATCGCGATCGAAGCCCATCACCATGAAGTTGCGACCGGCGGCCAGAACGAAATCGACATGCGCTTCACGACGCTCACCCGCATGGCTGACAACCTGATGATCTACAAGTATGTGGTCAAAAACACCGCTCACCGGCACAACATGACCGCGACATTCATGCCCAAGCCGTTGTTCGAAGACAACGCCTCCGGAATGCATGTTCATCAGAGTCTCTGGAAAAACGAGACCAACCTGTTCTACGGCAAGGCTGACTACGCCGAGTTGAGCGAGCTCGGCCGCTATTACATCGGCGGGCTTCTGACCCACGCCTGGGCCTTATGCGGCCTTTGCGCCCCGACCACGAATTCCTATCGGCGTCTGGTGCCGGGTTACGAAGCTCCAATCAACCTGGTCTACTCCCAGCGCAATCGCTCGGCGTGTTGCCGGATTCCGATGTATTCACCGAACCCGCGGGCGAAGCGCGTCGAGTTCCGTTCGCCGGACCCGTCGTGCAATCCCTACCTCGCCTTTTCCGCGATGCTGATGGCCGGCCTCGATGGCGTTGAGAAGCGCATCGATCCTGGCAGGCCGATCGACAAGAATCTTTATGATCTGCCGCCCGCCGAAGCGAAGGAGGTGAAATCGACACCGGGATCGCTGGATCAGGCGCTCGATGCACTCGAGCGCGATCACGCGTTCTTGCTATGCGGCGACGTCTTTACCCGCGATGTGATCGAAACCTGGCTCGACTACAAACGAACGAAGGAGATCGATGCCATTCGGCTTCGCCCCCATCCGCACGAGTTTCATCTCTATTATGATATCTAGTGGAGCGGATTTGACATTCGCATCCCTGACCGCGGGCGCGTGACGCGAATGTCAACCCAGGTCGCAGCGGCTTACGCCGGCATCGCCGCGAGGTCGCCCTCGTCGTCGATCTCGTCGGCGATCGGGGCGAAGGTGCTCAGCGGCTTGGTCGAGAGCGTGATATTGCGGCGGTTGCCGTAAGACGACGCTGACGGGCCTGCCGATGGCGCCTCGCGCGACATCGCGAACAGCGTCGAGCCGACAATACCGCCCTGCTCGACCAGATCGCGCTCTGTGCAGGTCGCCGCGATCGCGAGGCTCATCCCGTGCAGATGGGCGCGGCGGTAGCAGAACAGAGCAAGCATCGCCCTGACATCCGCCGAGACCGATTCCACAAGTTGAGGAAGACCGTGTTCGCTGGCTCGGTACAGGCTTCCGAGCATCTCGTCGCCGACCGGGCAGACGTCGTTCTCAAAGGCTTCGCGGCTGGACCACATTGAAAATCTCCCCAGCTACATGACCCGCCAGTATGGGCGGCTTGGCGGAAAAATCATGCGCCACTTCATTCCCGGAAGATGCAATGCAATTTCCTAACGCAAGGTTAACCACGCGCTCGTGTTCATCCGCGCGTTCATTGAATGTTAGAGAGATGGAACCGGCCCGCACACAGGGCGAATCAACGGGTGATTCGGCGAGGCACGGGAGGAGACGGAACGACAAGCATATCGTGACAGCGAAGGCTTAGACGGGCTTGTCCCTGACCCAGTCCGCGATGGCGCGGCCAATCGCCGGACCGGAATCTTCCTGAATGAAATGGCTGCCGGGAACGGTGACCTCGGTCTGGTTCTTCCAGCCGCGGCAGAATTCCCGCACCTTTCCAATCAGGATCGCACCGGGTTCGGCATTAACGAACAGCTTCGGCACATCGTTCTGCGCCATCCATTGCGCATAAGCATCGACAATAGCGACCACATCGGCAGGCTCTCCGCCTATTGGAATCTGGCGCGGCCAGGTCAGTGTCGGCCAGCGGTCCTCGCGATTGAGAAATGGCTTGCGATAGACCTCCATCTCGGCGTCGGTCAGCTTGCGCAGAACCGAGCCCGGCAGCACCCGTTCAATGAACAGGTTGCGGTCGAGGATCATCTGCTCACCCTTGTCGGAGCGGAATCCCTGGAACACAGGCGTCGCCGCCTCGCTCCACTCCTCCCATCCCGCGACGGGGCGCACGATGCCTTCCATATAGGCGATCCCGCGCACGCGATCGCGATGCTGGTTGGCCCAGTCGAAACCGAGCGCCGAACCCCAATCGTGAATCACCAGCAGAACCTTTTCGCCCGGGCCAATCACCGCGTCGATGAACGCCCAGAGATGATTGCGGTGCGTGGTAAAGCGATAGGTATCCGGCTTCACGTTCGGCAGCTTGCCGGAATCGCCCATCCCGATCAGATCCGGCGCGATCAGACGGCCCTGTCCTTCAAGCTCGGGAATGACGTCGCGCCAGAGATACGACGAGGTCGGGTTGCCGTGCAGGAACAGGATCGGCGCGCCTTCGCCGCGTTCGTGATAGGCCATGCGATGACCGAGGACATCGACAAACTTCTTCGAAAGCGGCTGCTCGGTCACGGCGCATCCTCATGATAACAAGCGATCGATCAGGGCCTGATCTTGATCGTAGACCCAGCACTCATGGAGCCGGTCGTCGCGGATCGAATACACCAGCAGCCGCTGCACGTCCGTGGATTTGTCGTCATGGCTGAACTGCTCGCGCGCCAGAACCGCGCCGCGCTCCGGCCCGGCCATGATCTGATCGACACTGAGCAGCTTGCGCCGGGTGCGCTTGCGAAACTCTTCAAGCACTGCGAGGCACGTGGCTTTACCCTTGTGCGTGCCAGACAGCGGATTGTTGCCGCCGTAATGGAGCGTGAACTGATCGTGGTAGCAGTCGCGGATCGTTGGGAAGTCTCCTGCCGCCCAGGCTGTCGCGTAGCGCGTGACGACACGGCGAACGCGTTCGGTGGCCGCCGCGTCGTCGATCGCCTTCATGTCCGCCATCGCAACTTCTTTCTCGCGAACTTACTCGCCGATGAACGTAGCCGCCTCAGGGATCGTCGCACGGTTGGTGCGATAGCTGTTGGCGAGATGCGCCTCATCCGCATAGCCGAACGAAATGCCGCAGACGACGCGGCGATCATCCCCGACCCGGAGATGCTTGCGCACCACGTCGGCATGCCCGGCCAGAGCCGCCTGCGGAATGGTGGCGAGACCCGCGGCCTGCGCAGCGAGCATGAAGCTGCTGACATAACCGCCGCAATCGATGGCCCCATAGACGCCGAGCGCGTCGTCGCTGGTGATGATCGCCACATGCGGCGCGCCGAAGAAGCGGAAGTTTTCCAGCATCTGTTTGTTGTACGCAGCCTTGTCGCCGCGCTGGATGCCGAGTGCGTTGTAGAGCTGGTATCCGCTCTCGCGGCGACGATCCATATAAACGCCCTGATACTCGCGCGGAAACGGAAAGTCCGTCACCGGCGGCGCGCGCTCGCTCGCCGCCTTGTACATTGCCTCGCCGAATGTCCTGACCGCATCGCCGGAAAAGATCGCAACCTGCCATGGCTGGCTGTTGCACCATGACGCGGTTTTCTGCGCGGCGTTCAGCACACGTTCAATGGTCGCGCGCGGAACCGGGTCCGGCTTGAACGCGCGGCAGGAATACCGCGCGGCAAGCAGCTTCTCCACGACTTCAATGTCGCGGCTGTCGGGTTGTGCAAGCATGGATCTCAGCGTCCTTTGGTCGGAATCGCGTTGAACGGGACATCCTTGTCGACGCGGATGTCGCCCGGCAAGCCTAGCACGCGTTCAGCGATGATGTTGCGCAGGATTTCGTCGGTACCACCTGCTATGCGATCCGACGGCGAGCGCAGCAGGATCGACTGAAACTGGCCGCCGACCGACGGGCTGTCCGCATCGGTCAGCGCGCCGGACGCGCCCTGAAGGTCCATCGCGAACATCGCGATGTCCTGCAGCATGGTGCCGGCGACGAGCTTGCCGATGGAGTTTTCCGGGCCCGGGCGTTCGCCGCGCGACAGCGCCGAGATCGAACGATAGCTGGTATACTTGAGACCGCTGGCCTTGACCGCCCAGCTTGCGAGCCTTGAGCGGACATTCTTGTCCTCGATGGCGGGACCGTCTTCCAGCATCAGATCGTTGCAGAACGCGAACAGTTCGGGAAAGCCGGTCGACTGCCGCGCGCCGATAGACATGCGCTCGTTCATCAGCGTGGTCAGCGATACATTCCAGCCGTCACCGACCTTGCCGAGCCGCTGCGAGTCCGGAATCTTCACATCGACAAAGTAGACTTCGTTGAATTCCGACTGGCCGTTGGCCTGCTTGATCGGCTTCACGGTGACGCCCGGCGACGTCATGTCGAGCCAGAACATGGTCAGGCCCTTGTGCTTCGGCTGGGTCGGATCGGTGCGTGTGATGACGATGCCGTAATCGGAGAAGTGCGCGCCGGTGGTCCAGACCTTCTGGCCATTGATGATCCAGTCGTCGCCCTTCTTTTCCGCGCGGGTGCGCAGACCCGCGACGTCGGAACCGGCGGACGGTTCAGAGAACAACTGACACCAGACATGTTCACCGGACGCGAGCGGCGGCAGATAGGTCTTTTTGTCAGCATCGCTGCCGAACGCCATCAGCGTCGGGCCGCACATGCCCTGCCCGATCAAAAACACGCCTTCCAGCTTGCCGTAGAACCCTTCTTCCTGCTGCCAGATCACGCGCTCGATCGGCGACGCGCCGCGGCCGCCGAATTCCTTCGGCCAGTGCAGGCAGGCCCAGCCGGCAGCGGCCTTCTTCTTCTGCCACTTCTTGGATTCTTCCAGGATGTCGTGGTTCTTCAGCTTGATGCGGCCGACGGTCGGCTGCGACAGTTCAGCTTCCAGTTCCTTCGGTGCGTTGGCCTGAATCCAGGCGCGGGCTTCGGCGCGGAAGGCGGCTTCCTGCGGGGTGTCATCGAAATTCATGAGAATGATCCTTTGTTTCTCGTCATTCCAGACGATCCGCAACGCGGGTCGATCCGGAATCTTGTCTCAACTGGATTCCGGGTTCGCTCGAAGACGAGCGTCCCGGAATGACGTGATCTTCAACTCGCGTTCTTGAAGCGCAGGCGGTCGATCAACTGGTTTTCCCAGTAGGTCGCGCTTCCGAGCGACAGCGCGAGCACGTTGGCGCGCCGGTAATACAGATGGCAGTCGAATTCCCAGGTGAACCCCATGCCGCCATGCACCTGAATGTTGTTCTTGGCGCAGTGCTGGAACGCCTGCGTGGCGCTGATGCGGGCCGTTGCCGCTGCTTCCGGCAATTCCGCGGCGTCGGTCGAGAGTGCCCACGCGCCGTAGTAGCAATTGGAGCGCGCCAGCGTCGCCGACACATACATGTCGGCAAGAATGTGCTTCACCGCCTGGAACGAGCCGATCTGGCGGCCGAAGGCGATGCGGTCGAGCGCATAATCGCGGCCCATTTCCAGCGCGCGGTCGGCGCCGCCGACCTGCTCGAACGCCATCAGCACGGCTGCGCGGTCCAGCACGCGGGTCAGGATGCTCCAGCCCTCGCTGGTCGCGCCGAGCGGCTCCGCCTTGCCGCGGTCGAACGTGATCTCGGCCTGGCCATGCGCCTGATCGAGATTGGCGAGCGCCTTGCGCGTCACGCCCTCGCCGTTCAGATCGACAATGAACAATCCGATGTCAGTCTCGCGGCCGGTCGATCCGGTGCGCGCTGCGACGATTGCGAAATCCGCAATCGCGCCATCCGCCACCGGCGTCTTGATGCCGGAGATCGCGCCCTGCGATGCCGAGACCTTGATCGCCTTGTGCGACGGATTGCCGACGCCCTCGAACAGCGCCAGCGTGCCGATGGCTTCACCCGACGCGATCTTCGGGAGCCACTTCGCTTTCTGAGCATCACTGCCCGCGAGCATGATGGCTTCCGCGGCGAGATAAATGGTTGACGAGAACGGCACCGGCGCCAGCGCGCGACCCATTTCCTCGGCGATCACACATAGTTCGAGGTGTCCCGCGCCCGCGCCGCCGAATTCTTCCGGAATAGCGACACCGAGAAAGCCCATCTCCGCGAGGCCCTTCCACAGCGCCTCGTCATAAGGCGCCTTGCCTTCCAGCACGGCGCGCACCGCCTTCGGCGGCGAATGTTCGCTAAGATAACGCCGCGCCTGGTCGCGCAATTGTTTCTGGTCGTCCGAGAATTCAAAGTTCATCTGGTTTGACTCGTGTTGTGAATGTGAAAATTATCCGAGAACGATGACGTCCGGCCCCGGCTGGTCTGCATAGAGTTGCTTCACCAGCGCGGCGCGGCGCTCAAGCCCCGCGCGCTGGTTGATGTAACCCTTGTCGGTGAGTTCATTGCCGTCGATGGACGGCGGCTCCGCCATCAGCATGGCACGGGCAATTTTCATACTGCTCACGCCGTTGATGGCCTTGTTGTGCGCCAACAATCCCTCGCGCAGATGTGCGCGGACTTTGGGATGATTCACCACCATGTCCATCGACGCATTCATGTCTTCGATCAGCCGGCGGCAGGAGTCGAGATTGGGCCACGCCAGAAGACCGATGAAGGGGCGATCCTGTCCCGCCACCAGCGCGTCCTGAACAACCGGCGACGCCGCGGCAATGGCATCGGTGCGCAGCGCGCCGACCAGAACGAACGTCCCCGTTGTGAGCTTGAAATCCTCGACCACCCGGCCCGAAAAAATCAGGCCCTGCGCTGGATCCTTCGGATCGACGAACACACCGGCATCGCCGATGCAGTAGAAGCCTTCCTCGTCGAAGGCCTTCTGCGTCAGTTCGGGCTGGCCGTAATATCCCGGCGTTACATTCACTCCGCGCAGCCGCAATTCGTACTGCGCCCCAACCGGGACCATCTTCAACTCGACCCCGGGAAACGGCAGACCGATCAGGCCGACGCGCTCGGTGTCCCAATAGGTGCCGGTGGATGTCGGCGCGGTCTCGGTCGAGCCCCAGCCGGTATAGAACACAAAGCGTTCGCCGGTGGTGCGCACCGCCAGCGCCTGGAAGCGATCGTAAAGATCGTCGGGCAGCCGCGCGCCGCCATAGGCGAGCAATCCGAGATCCCTGAAGAACGAGCGGCACAGCGCATCGTCCTTTTCCATCACCGCCGCCAGCGCCGCGTAGCCAGCCGGGACGTTGGCATAGTAGGTCGGCGAAACCTCGCGCAGGTTGCGCAGCGTTTCCTCGAACTGGCCGGGCACCGGACGGCCATCGTCGATATACAGCGTGCCGCCTTCGGTCAGCGCCACATTGAACAGCGCATTGCCGCCCATGGTGTGATTCCACGGCATCCAGTCGAGATAGATCCCGTCGGGCGCGTCGTCGGGACGCGGCCGCACCTGCATCATCATGCGGGCGTTGGCGCACATCATCTTCTGCGTGTTGATGACGGCCTTGGGCATCCCCGTGGAGCCCGAGGTGAACAACAGCTTGCCGACTGTGTCCGGCGCGATTTGCGCGATCGAGTCCGCGACTGCGGGCGTCACCGGCGTCGCGGCGAGATCGGCATAGGAAACGCTCTTGATGTTCGCGGGCGCGCGATCGACATGGATCACCGTGATGCCATCAAGATCAAGCGCAGCCAGCGCCTTTTCGAACATCGCGCCATCCTGCACCATCACCACCGCAGGCTGCACAAGACCGAACAGGTATTTCAGTTTGGCGTGATCCTGGCTCATCAGCGAATAGGCCGGAGACACCGGCGCCGCCGGAACCCGCGCCTGCATCGCCGCCTGCGTCATCAACGCGTGCTCGATGGAGTTGCCGCTCAGGATCGCAACCGGACGACCGGCGGGCAGCTTCATGTCAAGCAGCGCCTGCGTCAGCGCATCAATGGTCCGCTTCGCTTCACCGTATGAGACCTTGTGCCATTGCCGCTCGGGGCCTCTGCGCTGCGCCAGCCAGATGTGGTCGGGACGCGCGGCAGCCCACTTCGCCACCGAGGCGGGAATATGCGGTTCATACGGATCGAGCGGAAACCGGGACTTCAGGACGATCACGCCGTCAGCGCGCCGCTCGACATCGATATCGCGCGGCAACCAGTCGATTTTCCGGAATGCGGGCTTCGTGAGTACCGTTGCCGTCTCCGCGTTCACTTCGCTTCTCCCTGGAACGTGGCCTCTTGTGAGGCTTTCTGTTTGTTCGTCCGCAATTACATATTGCGGTAGATCGGCTTCCTCTTCTCCAGAAAGGCGCGCACACCTTCCTTGAAATCCTCCGACCGCGAGGTCAGCACCTGGTTGCGGTCCTCCATCGCGATCACGGCTTCGATCGAGGACGCATCGACGCTCATGTTGAGGCACTCCTTGGAGAGCCTCAGACCGAGTGGGGATGCTGCCAGCATGGATTCGATATAGGGCGCAGCCGCAACATCGAGATCGCCGTCATCCACCACTTCGGACACAAGACCGACAGCATGCGCCCGCTCGGCATGAATGAAGCGCCCGGTCAGAATCAGTTCCGAGGCCACCGACACGCCGACCAGACGCGGCAGGAAATAACTGGTGCCGATATCGCAGCCGCCGAGCCCGAGCCGGATGAAAGCGCAGTTCATCCGCGCCGATCTCGCCGCGATCCGGATGTCCGCAGCCAGCGCTAGCGCAAAGCCGCCGCCGGAGGCGGCGCCCTGCACCAGCGCTATGATCGGCTGCGGACAGCGCCGCATCAGCATCACGATGTCGGCGATCGAGCGCTGGTGATCGAGCGCATCGGCCACGCTGGCTGGCGGCGCGCCTGGCGGACGCCGGCTCATCGCCTCCTTGAGATCGAGGCCGGCGCAGAATACCCGACCGGCCCCTTTCAGCACGACGATCCGGGTGCGTGTATTGCGCGCCAGATCGCCGAAGTACTGATTCAACGCATCGACCATCTGATCGTCGAGCGCGTTCAGGCTGTCCGGGCGATTGAGGGTCACCCAGTCCACACCATTGTCGTGCTCGACAAGCAGAGGCGTTGCGGTCACGGCGTTACCGGGGCGCCATGCGGATCGCGCCGTCGAGACGGATCGTTTCGCCGTTCAGCATCGGATTCTCGACAATCGCAACCGCGAGTTGGGCGTACTCGCTCGGATCGCCAAGGCGCGCCGGATGCGGCACCTGCGCGCCAAGGCTCTTCTGCGCTTCTTCCGACAGGCCCATCAGCAGCGGCGTCAGGAACAGGCCGGGCGCGATGGTCATGACGCGAATATTCATCGAGGCGAGATCGCGCGCGACCGGCAGTGTCAGGCCGACGATACCACCCTTCGATGCAGAGTACGCCGCCTGGCCGATCTGGCCGTCGAAAGCAGCAACACTGGCGGTGTTAATGCACACGCCGCGCTCTTCACCGATTGGCGGGGCTGTCTGCATGCGCTCGGCGACGAGACGGATGCAGTTGAACGTGCCGATCAAATTGACCTTGATGACGCGTGAGAAATGATCGAGCGGATAGGCGCCGTTCTTGCCGACGGTCTTCACCGCGCCGCCAATGCCGGCGCAATTCACCAGCACGCGGATGGTGCCGTGCGCGGCTTCAGCCTTCGCGATGGCTTCCTTGACCGGCGCTTCTTCCGAAACGTCACCGACCAGCGCGAGACCCTTGATCTCCTTGGCGACGGCTTCCGCGCCGTCCTTGTTCATATCGATGACGGCGACCTTCGCGCCCTTCGCGGCCATCGCGCGCGCCGTTGCCGCGCCCAGGCCTGAACCGCCGCCGGTGATGAGTACTGAAACATCCTTGAGCTGCATAAGTCGTTTTCCTCGTGTGACGGATTGTTAAGTCGTGATGACTTCAGGACGCTTTCGCTGTGGCCGGTTGCGACCACTGCGAAAGAATTTCGGCGGCATCGATCGGCGGCACCGCCGGCGAGCCCTGAATGTTTGATGGCGTGCGCGAGAACCGCGGCGCAGGTGCGGGCTGCACATGGCCGTCGACGTTGACGAAGGTCTGACGCGCGGCTAGGTGCGGATGTGACGGCGCGTCGAACAGGCCGCGCACCGCGGCGGCGCAGGCGTCCGAGCCTTCCAGAATCGCCGCCCATTCATCGCGCGTCCTGGTCTTGAACAGCGCGGCCATCTTTTCGTGCAGGTTCGGCCAGCCCTTGCGGTCCATCTGCGCGTCGTAACAGTCTTCACTGAGCCCGGCGAGCTTGCGCAACTCCGCATAGAACTGCGGCTCGAGCGCGCCGATCGCCATGAACCCGCCGTCCTTGCACTGATAGGTGCGATAGAAAGGCGCGCCGCCGTCGAGCAGGTTGGTGCGCGGCTGATCGGTCCAGCGCCCGGTCGCCTTCATGCTGTGGAACATGGTCAGCATGCTGGAGACGCCGTCGCACATCGCGGCATCCACGACCTGACCCTTGCCCGACGCGCGCGCTTCGATCACGCCCGCCAGCACGCCAACGACGAGATACATCGCGCCACCGCCGTAATCGCCGACAAGATTGAGCGGCGAGACAGTTTCGCCGTTGGCGGCGCGGAATGAATCGAGCGCGCCGGTAATAGCGATGTAATTGATGTCATGACCCGCTGCCTGCGCCAGCGGTCCTTCCTGACCCCAGCCGGTCATGCGGCCGTAAACCAGCTTCGGATTGCGCTTCAGCACAACGTCGGGCCCGAGACCGAGACGCTCCATCACCTGCGGCCGGAAACCTTCGATCAGCACATCCGCCGATGCAATCAGATCGAGCGCCTGCGTGATGTGAGCCGGGTTCTTCAGATCCAGCTCGATGACGCGCCGCCCGCGATTGACGAAATCACGCACATCGCGCTTGCCCTGTCCGGGCCGCGCAATCGACACGACGTCCGCGCCCATGTCGGACAACAGCATCGAGGCGAACGGGCCTGGTCCGATGCCTGCGAACTCGATAACGCGCACGCCACGCAGCGGACCTGTTGCCGCCGAACGATCCTTCATCTGTTTTCTCTCCCGAATTCACGTCTTCTTGTTTGCGCGACAGATACAACGCCGCTTTTTAACTGACAGAATTCTATCACCCCTTGCCGGCCGACGATCCTTCTGTGTCGAAGGACATGCCTGCCTTGTCCGTCAGCAATCCGCCGAGGAACAATGTCGTCATGTGCCTGATGTATTGACGCCTGACCTCGTCGGTGATGCCAGTCGGCCCGAGGAATCGGGCATTCATCTGACGGCCGTAGAACAGGTTGTCGCAGGCACCGTTGAGGCTGATGTAAAACAGCGCCGGATCGACCTTGCGGAATTCGCCGGCTTCAACGCCCTGTTCGAGCAGGCCGCGCACGAAGCCGAACAGCGGATCAATGAAGAAGCGATGGACTTCTTTTGAAGTCGCCTCGCTGCCCTGATGCAGCAGCAGATGAATCAGCCGGCTCAGATATGGCACGCGGTAATAGGCATTGATGATGCCGGCGATATGCCGCCGCATCTTTTCCGTCGGCGAAATCGGCTGATCGAGCACAAAAGCCAGATTCGTCATTTCCGCGGCGGCGTCGCGCGCCAGCAACGCCAGCAACAGACCATCCTTGTTGCCGAAGTGATACTTCACCAGCGCGGCGTTGACGCCCGACTTCTGCGCGATCTCGCTCAGCGACACCTCGGTCGAGTTCCGCTCGATCATCAGATCGCCGGCGGCCACCAGTAATTTCGCAGCCGTAGCATTCATCGGCACGGTTTCCTTTTCGGGAACCTGCTTCGACGGCGGCCGGCGCGGCTTTTTGGCGGTCAGGGTCGGTGACATGCGCGGTCTCGGGACATAACGGGCCACCAGCTAACCCGATGATCGGGCCGCGCTCAAGAGTTAATTGACCGATTGACTAAATCTCGCACCGCGCCTTTAATCGCGCCCAACCGAAAACAATCCATCAGGGAGTATCACTATGGCTGAAGCCTATATCGTTGCCACCGCCCGCACCGCAGGGGGACGCAAGGGAGGCCGCCTCGCAGGCTGGCATCCAGTCGATCTCGCAGCTTCAGTGCTGGATTCGCTGGTGGACCGCACCGGTGTCGATCCCGCCCAGATCGAAGATGTGATCATGGGCTGCGTCATGCAGGCCGGCGAGCAGTCGAACAACGTCGCCCGCAACGCGGTGATGGCTTCCAAGCTCCCGGAGAGCGTACCCGGCACCTCGGTCGACCGTCAGTGCGGTTCGTCGCAGCAGGCCTTGCACTTCGCCGCGCAGGCGGTGATGGCCGGCTCGATGGACATCGTGATCGCCGCCGGTGTCGAGGGTATGACCCGCGTGCCGATGGGACTTCCGGCAACGCTGGCCGCGAAGAACGGCTTCGGCACCTACATGAGCCCGAATATCCAGAAGCAATACCCGAACATCCAGTTCAGCCAGTTCACCGGCGCTGAAATGATGGCGGAGAAGTACGGCCTGGCGAAGGAAGACCTCGACCAGTACTCCTACCAGAGCCACCAAAAGGCGATCGCCGCCACCCAGGCTGGCGCGTTCAAGGACGAAATCGTTCCGCTCAAGTTCACGCGCGAGGACGGCTCGAGCGATATTCACAGCATCGACGAAGGTATCCGGTTCGATGCCACCATCGAAGGCATCCGCGGCGTCAAGACGATTGCCGAGAACGGCAAGCTCACCGCTGCCAGCGCCAGCCAGATCTGCGACGGCGCGTCAGGCGTCATGGTGGTGAACGAGAAGGGCCTGAAGGCGCTCGGCATCGCGCCGCTGGCGCGTATCCATCACATGACCATGATCGGCGGCGATCCCATCATCATGCTGGAGGCGCCGTTGCCCGCGACCCACCGCGCGCTGAAGAAAGCCGGCATGAAGATCGATGACATCGATCTGTTCGAGGTCAACGAAGCCTTCGCCTCGGTGCCAACCGCCTGGCTCAAGGACACTGGAGCCGATCCGGCACGGCTCAACGTCAATGGCGGCGCCATCGCGCTCGGCCATCCGCTCGGCGGCTCCGGCACCAAGCTGATGACGACGCTGATCAACGCGCTGAAACAGCGCAACAAGCGCTACGGTCTCCAGACCATGTGCGAAGGCGGCGGCATGGCCAACGTGACCATCGTCGAGCGGCTGTAAGCAACGACTTTGAAAGGGCGGGTTCATGACCCGCCCTTTTTTTGCTGACGGGTATCAACCGCAGCATCGGACCTTTCAAAACCCAACGAACGAGCGGCACAAGCCGCCGATGCATCGGGAGCACCGAGGAAACGTCATGTCTCATCCTTCGATTCACGCCCAGAACACGCCGGACAAGATCGCCTACCAGATGGCGAGGAGCGGCGAAGCCGTCACCTACCGTGAACTCGACCGCCGTTCCAACCAGGGCGCGCAACTGTTTCGTTCGCTCGGCTTGCAAAAGGGCGATCACATCGCGCTGCTGATGGAAAACACCCCGGTCTTCATGGAGATCTGCTGGGCCGCGCAGCGCAGCGGACTCTATTACACGGCGATCAGCCGCTATCTCACCGCCGACGAGATCGCCTATATCGTCAAGGATTGCGGCGCCAGGATCGTCATCACCACGCCGAAGTGTGTGGAATCTGTCGCGCCGCTGCTGACCAATGCCGCAGACAAGCCCATGTTCTTTATCGCGGGCGGCTCGCATCCCGGATTTCGCTCGTGGGACGATGCGCTGGCAACACAGCCCGCGACACCGATCGCCGATGAATCCGCCGGCTACGACATGCTGTATTCGTCGGGCACCACAGGACGCCCGAAAGGCATCAAGCGTCCACTGACCGAGCCGTCGATCCTGGTGCCCAATCCGCTGCTGAAGCTGCTCTGCGGCAACATGTGCGGCATGACGGACGAGAGCATCTATCTATCGCCGGCGCCGCTCTATCACGCCGCTCCGCTGCGCTTCAACATGATGTCGGCGGCACTTGGCGGCACCTCGATCATCATGGAATCGTTCGATGCCGAGGAATTCCTGGCGCTAGTCGAGAAGTACAAGGTGACGCAGTCGCAGCTCGTGCCGACCATGTTCGTGCGCATGCTCAAGCTGCCGGATGACGTGCGCGCGAAATACGATACATCGTCGCTGAAGGGCGCGGTCCATGCCGCGGCGCCCTGCCCCGCCGACGTCAAGGCAAAGATGATCGACTGGTGGGGACCGATCCTGATCGAATATTACGCAGGCTCCGAGGGCAATGGCGTCACGGTGTCCACATCGAAAGACTGGCTGGCGCATCGCGGCACCGTCGGTCGCGCAGTGGTCGGCGAGGTGAAAATTCTCGACGACGACGGCGCTGAACTGCCTGTTGGCGAAACCGGCACAGTGTATTTCGCAGGAGGCCCACAGTTCGCCTATCACAACGACACCGACAAGACCCAGCGCGCCTACAACGACCGCGGCTGGTCGACGCTGGGCGACGTCGGCTATCTCGACAATGACGGCTTTCTCTACCTCACCGACCGCAAGGCCTACATGATCATTTCCGGCGGCGTGAACATCTACCCGCAGGAAACCGAGGACGCGTTGATCTCACATCCGGCCGTCGCCGACGTCGCGGTGTTCGGCGTTCCGAACGAGGAAATGGGCGAAGAGGTCAAGGCCGTGGTGCAGCCGCATGATATGTCACGCGCCGGCAAGGAGCTCGAAGCGGAGCTGATCCTGTTCTGCCGCCAGCATCTGTCGCCGATCAAATGTCCGAAGAGCGTGGACTTCGAGGCCGAGCTGCCGCGCACGCCAACCGGCAAGCTGGTGAAGCGTCACCTGCGCGACAAGTATTGGGCGAAGGTCAAGAAGACGCCGGCGCAGGCGTAAGCCTGCTCCCTCTCCCCGCCTGCGGGGAGAGGGTCGGGGTGAGGGGCAAACGCACATGCGAAATTCAAACAAAGCCCCTCACCCCGGATCGCTGACGCGATCCGACCTCTCCCCGCAAACGGGGAGAGGTTAGAGAGACTCACTCTTCCTTCAGCCACTGCTCCACGAGCATGACGTCGGGCGGCTGAAGATAACGCGTGGTCCACATATCGACGGACCACTCGATCCGGCTTTCCTTTTCCACGATCACCGCCGTGTTGTGCGGCAACTGCATCGCGAGAATGTTTCCCCGATAGCGCGGATTGCCAACGGTGTGATGCTTTAGAAGTCCCCACTCCTGCAACACCAGCAGGAAGCTCGATACGTTGCGGGTCGAGTCCCAGCAGTCGAAATTCTTCGCGTCCGCTCCGCTGCGGATGTCGGCACGCGACACGCGCCCCGCGGTACCGACCATCGGGGCAACCCGGCGATCGAACCAGATCACGGCTTTCTGGATTGCCGCCCGCTCGGCCACCGCGGTCGCCTTGCCGGCGGCCAGTATCTGCGTCAGCGCCTTGCGGTCGGCCGCCGTGAAATCGAGCGTCGCGCGGCGGCGGCAGACGAAGCCGTAGCAGATCGTCATTTCCGACGATGACGGCGGATTGATCGACACCGAGGTGTAGAGTTCGCTCTGCTGCGGACTAAGCTGCATGGCAGACAGCGGCTGCGCATCGACCATGATGCCGAACACCGCCGCGATCACAATGGCCGGGAAAATCAGCTTGAACAACGCAGGAACCCTGAAAAATGAGCTGCGCAGAAGTATGACGGATTTGCCGCGCAATCAACAGCCCGGCCGCGCCCAGCACCAACATTCGCGCGAAGAAATAATGTCCTTGCATGAGCGGGAATTGGCGGAACCAGCCGCTTCCGGGTTCGGCATTTGCGTCGTAGCATGACGTCATGCCCGGGTTCGACGACATTCCACCCTTTTCAGCGCCCTACGCGCCCGATGACGGCGAGATCGCCGCGCGCCTGCTGGCGACGCCGCCGCTGGCCGCCGAACAGAATGCCCGCATCGACCGCACCGCCTCGCGTTTGATCGAGGCCGTGCGCGCGGAGGATGGCGGCTTCGGCGGCGTGGAGGACATGCTGCGCGAATTCGCGCTCTCGACCAAGGAAGGTCTTGCGCTGATGGTGTTGGCAGAAGCGCTGCTGCGTGTCCCCGACACCGCCACTGCCGACCGCTTCATCGAGGATAAACTCGGTCAGGGCGACTTCGCCCATCACCGCACCAAATCGAGTGCGCTGCTGGTCAATGCGTCGGCCTGGGCGCTCGGCCTGTCCGCGCGCGTGATCCAGCCGGGTGAGACGCCGCTCGGCACTGTCGGATTGATCGCCAAGCGGATCGGTCTTCCCGCCGTGCGTACCGCGACCCGGCAGGCAATGCGGCTGATGGGAAATCATTTCGTGCTGGGTGAAACCATTGACGCCGCACTCGCGCGCGCGGCGGACGACGATGGCCCCTACCACCATTATCGCTATTCCTTCGACATGCTCGGCGAAGGTGCGCGCACCGCAGCCGATGCCGCACGCTATTTCGAGTCCTATGCCGCGGCGATCGAGGCCATCGGCCGCACCGCAGGCAACAGGCCTCACCCGGACCGGCCGGGAATCTCCGTGAAGCTGTCGGCGCTGCATCCGCGCTATGAGGCGCTCAGCCGCTCGCGGGTGATGGCCGAACTGGTGCCGCTCACGCTCGATCTCGCGCGCCGCGCCATGGCGCACAACATGAACTTCACTATCGACGCCGAGGAAGCGGATCGCCTCGAACTGTCGCTGGACGTCATCGGCGCGGTGTTCGCGGACCCTTCGCTGGCAGGCTGGAACGGATTCGGCCTCGCCGTGCAGGCGTATCAGAAACGCGCCGAGGCGGTAATCGATCACATCCACGATCTCGCCGCGCGGCATGACCGCCGCATGGTGCTGCGCCTCGTGAAGGGCGCCTATTGGGACACGGAGGTGAAGCGCGCGCAGGAACGCGGGCTCAACGGCTATCCTGTCTTCACCCGCAAGGCGATGACCGACCTGAATTACATTGCCTGCGCGCGAAAACTGCTCGGCCTGCGCCCGCGCATCTTTCCGCAATTCGCCACCCACAACGCGCTATCGGTGGCGACCATCGCTGAGCTCGCGGGCGATGACGACAGCTTCGAATTTCAGCGGCTGCACGGCATGGGCGACGCGCTCTATGCGCAGCTTCATGCCGACAAGCCGGATCTCGCATGCCGCATCTATGCGCCGGTCGGCAGCCATCGCGACCTGCTGGCCTATCTGGTGCGGCGGCTTTTGGAGAACGGCGCCAATTCGTCCTTTGTGGCGCTGGCGGCGGACGACAGCGTTCCGGTCGCGACGCTGCTGGAGCGGCCGGAACGGATCATCGCAACGCCTGATCGGGCCCGCAACACCCGCCTGCCGTTGCCGCGCGAACTGTATCTGCCGCGGATCAATTCAAAAGGCGTCGAGTTCGGAGAGCGCGCCGCGCTTGGCGCCTTGCTGGCGTCGGTTGACGGTGTAGTGACGCCTTCAAGCGGTGACAACGACGCCTCCGAGAAAGACGCTGCGATAGCGGTCGCGCTGGCGCGCACCGGCTTCGCCTTCTGGAGCCGGACATCCGCCGATACCCGCGCCACCGCGCTGGAGCGCGCCGCCGATCTCCTGGAGCAACGAATGCCGCGCTTCGTCGCGCTGCTGCAAACCGAAGGCGGCAAGACCATCGACGATGCGGTCTCCGAGGTGCGCGAGGCAATCGATTTCTGCCGCTATTATGCGATCGAAGGCCGCAAGCTGTTCGGCGACGGCATGCCGCTTCCCGGCCCCACCGGCGAGAGCAACACGCTACGACTGCGCGGACGCGGCGTCATGGTGGCGATCTCGCCATGGAATTTTCCACTGGCAATTTTTTTGGGCCAGGCCGCCGCCTGCCTGATGGCAAGCAACGCTGTCGTGGCGAAGCCCGCCGAACAGACCCCGCGCATCGCCGCGGAAACCGTGATGCTGCTGCATGAGGCTGGCATTCCGGATTCGGCGCTCCATCTTGTGCAGGGTGACGACAATATCGGCGCGGCGCTGGTCGCGCATGACAACATCGCCGGCGTCGTCTTCACAGGCTCCACCGACGTCGCACGTTCGATCAACCGTACTCTCGCCGCAAAGGACGGCCCGATCGTGCCGCTGATCGCGGAGACCGGCGGCATCAACGCCATGATCGTCGACGCGACAGCGCTGCCCGAGCAGGTTGCCGACGATGTGGTGACGTCCGCCTTTCGTTCCGCCGGCCAGCGCTGCTCGGCCTTGCGGCTGCTGTTCGTGCAGGACGATGTCGCGGACCGCATGATCGAGATTATCGCCGGAGCTGCGGGTGAACTGAAGGTCGGCGATCCGCGCGATCCTGCCACCCAGGTCGGGCCGGTGATCGATGCCGAGGCGAAAGAACGCCTCGATGCCCACATCGCGCGGATGAAAGCCACTGCACGCGTTCATTTCGCGGGCGACGCGTCCGCATCAGGCAACTTCGTCGCGCCGCATATCTTCGAATTGGAAAATGCGGAGCAACTGACAGAGGAAGTGTTCGGTCCCATTCTGCATGTAGTGCGCTACAAGGCGGCGGATTTCGAGCATGTACTGCAATCAATCGCCACCAGCGGCTACGGCCTGACGCTGGGGATTCATTCGCGCATCGATGACACGGTCGAGGCCACGGTGGAGCGGCTCGCGGTGGGAAACGTCTACGTCAACCGCAACATGATCGGCGCGGTGGTCGGCGTGCAGCCGTTCGGCGGGCATGGCCTGTCGGGAACAGGGCCGAAGGCCGGCGGGCCGCATTATCTTCCACGTCTCGCCACCGAGCAGACGGTGACGATCAACACCGCGGCTGCGGGCGGCAATGTCGGGCTGATGACGGAAGAGTAGCGCGGAAAGCAAACACAGTTCGTCATTGCCGGGCTTGCCCCGGCAATCCATTCGCTTCGAAAATCTTCTGAAGAATGATGGATGCGCGGTTCAGCCCCGCGCATGACACCTCTCATTTGTGACAGGCTCCTACAGCACCACCGGCTTGTCTGGCAGTTCGTTGCCATGCGCGCCGCTGGCCGGGAAATGCTTCGCCAGAAGCCTGGTCACCGCCGCGATGCCTTTCAGCACTCCGCCCTCGAAATTCCTGGAGCGGAATTCCGCCTCCATGACGCGGCAGATTTTCTCCCACTCCGCCTGCTGGACCTTTTCGCTGATGCCGCGGTCGGCGACGATCTCGACGTCGCGGTCGGCAAGCAGCAGATAGATCAGAATGCCGTTGTTGTTCACAGTGTCCCAAAGCCGAAGCTGAGCGAACACATCGATGGCGCGCTCACGCGCGGGCTGATCCTTGAACAGAGGCGCGCCATCGAGCGCGCCTTCCACCACAAAGCGGATCTGACCGGCATGGGCCGCTTCACTGGCCTTGATGGCCTTCTCGATATTGGCCAGCGCCTGGCGCGGGAACGCGCGACGCACTCGCCAGCGGTTGAGAAGAAGATGTTTGCCGATGCGTTTGATGCCCATTGCTGTGCTCTTGGCTACCAATTGCCCGACGCGCCGCCGCCGCCGAAGCTGCCGCCGCCTCCGCTGAACCCACCGCTGGAACTGCTCGAACCGCCGGAACTGAATCCGCCGCCGTAGCCGCCACGGCCTCCGGATGACACGAGCGTGTCGCCGATCAGCGTCACGACAAAGGCGATCATTCCTCCGATAGCGGCGATCGGCAACACACCAAGGAAGAACCAGATGAAGAGGGCAACGCCGCCACCAGCCACCAGCGAGCCCAGCAGCCGCCCGAAGATCGCCCTGAAAATTCCGCCGCCGACCAGCACGATAATAAAGAGAAACGGGAAGTACTCGCCGATCGCGCTCAGGTCCGGCATCTCGCCTTCTGGCTTCGGCGCAGGCAGCGGCTCGCCATCGATCACTTTCAGGATACGGTCCGCGCCATCCGAAATGCCGCCGGCGAAGTCGCCGCTCCTGAACTTCGGCGTGATGATCTCGTCGATAATGCGCTTCGAGGTGGCGTCGTTGAGAGCGCCTTCAAGACCGTAGCCAACTTCGATGCGCAGCTTGCGGTCGTTCTTGGCGATAATCAGAAGCACACCGTCGTCGACCCTCTTGCGCCCAAGCTTCCACTGCTCGGCCACGCGGAGCGAATACTGCTCGATGGTTTCCGGCTGCGTGGTCGGCACAATCAGCACCGCAAGCTGGCTGCCCTTGCGATCCTCGAAAGCCTTCAGTTTCTGTTCGAGGGCCGCGGCCTGATCGGCCGATAGCGTTCCCGTCAGATCGACAACGCGCCCGGTCAGCGGCGGCACCGCAACGTCCGCCCGCGCAACAAACGTCGCACCGGCAAACGCCCAGCACAGCATGAACGCGAGAATGGCCGCCTTTGCCGCTTTCATCGCGGGTGTCCGCTATTCCCTCTTCCCTTACTTGGCGGGCGCGGGTGTCGCGGGAGCAGCCGGCGACGGCGCGTTGAAATCAACCTTCGGCGCCGTGGAAATCGACTTTTCATTCTCCACGGTGAAGTTAGCCTTTTCCTTGTAGCCGAACGCCATCGCGGTCAGGTTATTCGGGAAGGTGCGGATGCCGACGTTATAATCCTGCACTGCCTTGATGTAGCGATTACGCGCGACGGCGATCCGATTCTCGGTGCCTTCAAGCTGGGCAACCAGATCGCGGAACAACTGGTCGGATTTCAGCTGCGGATAATTCTCCGTCACCACCAGCAGCCGCGACAGCGCTCCGGTCAGTTCACTCTGCGCCGCCTGGAATTTCTGCAACGCCGCCGGATCGTTCAGCACTTCCGGGGTCACCTGCACGCCGCCAACCTTGGCGCGCGCATTGGTCACGCCGAGCAGCACATCCTTTTCCTGCTGGGCAAAACCTTTGACGGAGTTGACGAGGTTCGGCACCAGATCGGCGCGGCGCTGATACTGGTTCACGACTTCGGACCATGCCGACTTCACCGACTCGTCGTTCTGCTGGATCGCATTGTATCCGCAATTGGTGAGGCTCAGCGACGCGAGCGCTGCGAGGACCGTCAAAATCTTGCGCATGAATATCTCCAGTAAAACGCCGAACGCCGGCAGAATGAGAGAACAAGCGAGCGACCTTAGCGCGGCCGTGTGACGGCGAGCATACACGCCCCGTCTGCCCGGGTCATCTTGCCCCGCTCGTTCGCTTTTTAGCTACTTTGCTCTTGAATAGTCGATGAATGCGCGCAGCGCAGCAGGAACCTGCCGCCGGCTCGGATAGTATAGAAAGAATCCAGGGTAGGCCGGACACCAGTCGGCCAGCACGCGCACCAGCTTGCGCTTGGCGATCAATTGCCCGGCCTGTGCCTCGAACACATAAGCAAGACCAGCGCCATCGAGCGCCGCTTCCAGCATCAGATCCTGATCCCCGAGCGTCAGCGGACCATCGACCTCGATATCCAACTCGATGCCGCCGCGCTCGAATTCCCAGCGATACATTGAACCGCTCGAAAACCGGTAGCGGATACACGGCAGCCTGCTCAGGTCATGCGGCGTTACTGGCGGCTTGTGCGCCTTGAAATATCCCGGCGAGCCAACCACCGCGAAACGATGGCGTGGCCCGACCGGCACTGCGATCATGTCAGTGGCGATGGTCTCGCCGAAACGCACGCCGGCGTCGAATCCCGCCGACACCACATCGACAAGCGCATCGTTAATGACGAGATCGACGTGTATATCCGGATAGGCCTTGAGGAATTTCGTGATCAGCGGGATCAGCACAAGACGCGCCGACTGCCGCGCCGAGTTGATCCGCAATGTTCCGGCGGGTTTGCCGCGGAAGGTGTTGAGGTCTTCAAGCGCGTCGTCGATGTCGCGAAATGCCGGGCTGATGCGGGAGAACAGGCGCTCGCCCGCCTCGGTCAATGCCACACTGCGGGTGGTCCGGTTGACGAGCCGCAGGCCAAGCCGCTCCTCCACTGTCCGCAAAGCGTGGCTGAGCGCCGAGGGCGTCACGCCAAGTTCGACCGACGCCGCCTTGAAGCTGCGGTGTTTGGCGATGGCCACAAAACCCGCCAGATCGGATGAATCCACGCGCGCCATTAATGAATTTTCCTCACTAGCTTACGGAAATTATACGAGATTATCTCATCAATGGATACCCGCTAGTTTCCTCCCATCAGCCGGCGGACGATCCCGTCCCCGGCGAAAAGGGAGAAAATCATGCGCGTCTGGTTCATTACAGGAGCATCTCGCGGTTTCGGCGCACGGATCACGGCGGAGGCACTCGCCCAAGGCGACGCGGTTGTCGCAACCGCGCGCGACCCGTCAACCGTCACCAAGCAGTTCGGCTCGCACGAGCGGCTGCTGGCCGTGAAGCTCGACGTCACCAACGAAGCACAGGCCCACGAGGCCGCAGGCGCCGCCGTAAAGACATTCGGCCGGATCGATGTGCTGGTGAACAACGCCGGCTTCGGCCTGCTCGGCGCCGTGGAGGAAGCCAGCGATGCAGAGACGCAGCGGGTGTTCGGCACCAACGTGTTCGGCCTGCTCAACGTCACCCGCGCCGTGCTGCCGCATATGCGCCGCCAGCGCTCGGGCCACGTCATCAATATCTCGTCTGTCGGCGGCTATGCCGGTTATCCGGGATGGGGCGTGTACGGTGCGACGAAATTTGCGGTGGAAGGCCTCAGCGAAGCGATGCACGCTGAACTGGCGCCGCTCGGCATTCATGTAACGGTGGTCGAGCCAGGTTTCTTCCGCACCGATTTCCTTGACGATCAGTCGCTGTCGCGAACCCGTCAGGAGATACCCGATTACATCGACACCGTCGGCAAAACCCGCAATGTGGCCGCCGACGTCAATCATGCCCAGCGCGGCGATCCGTCGAAGCTTGCGGCGGCATTCATGAAACTGGTTGACACCAACACACCTCCGACACGCCTGCCGCTCGGCAGCGACACGGTTGAGCGCATCGAAGCCAAGCATGCGCATGTGGAGAAGGAGCTTGCCGCCTGGCGCGATGTCGCAGTATCGACCGACTGGACCAATGCATGATGTTGCCGAACATGCCTCGAACCTCGCGCCACATGACAGCGTTGCGCGAGGTTTCACTGGAAATCGGCCGTGGTTACGTTCACAGTTCCAATTCGAAACCAACCCGGCATTGGAACAGCAACCATGACCGCCATCGCGATTGCATCATCCCAAACTGTGATCGACACCGGCACGGACGAACTTCTCTGCGAAGTGCGCGACCGCGTTGCCGTCATCACGCTCAACCGTCCGCAGGCGCGCAATTCGCTTTCCGACAATCTGACGCCGGCACTTCGCCGTATGATCAAGCTCTGCGGCGAAGACCCGAACGTCGGCGCTCTCCTCATCACCGGCGCGGGCGATGCGTTCTGCGCCGGCGGCGATGTTAAAGGCATGGGCGGGAAACCCGGCAGCAGCAATGCACCGGAGCTGACATTCGACCAGAAAGTCGTGCGCTTGCAGGAACGCCAGCGCACGCTGACCGGCGCGCTGGTCAATGTCCGCAAGCCGACCATCGCGGCGCTGCCCGGTCCCGCTGCGGGCGCCGGACTTTCGCTGGCGCTGGCGTGCGATCTGCGCATTGCCGCGGAGTCCGCTTTCGTCACCACGGCCTATGTGAAGATCGGGCTCAGCGGCGACTACGGCATGTCATGGCTTCTGACGCGCCTTGTCGGCACGTCACGCGCGCGCGAGCTGATGTTCTTCGGCGACAAGATCGACGCAAAACGCTGCGAAGCACTCGGCATCGTCAACCGCGTGGTGCCGGACGACAAGCTGCGCGAGGAAGCCTTTGCATGGGCAAAGAAGCTTGCCGAGGGTCCAACGACAGCGCTGCGCTTCCTGAAAGACAATCTCGACGAAGCGCTGATGAACGACTTCCTGACCTCGCTCGATCACGAAGCCGAGCGCATGGTGCGATCCGCAGGCACCGCGGATCACAAGGAAGCCGTGAAGGCCTTCGTGGAAAAGCGCAAGCCGGTGTTCAAGCGCAGCTAATTTGTGGGGAAATCAAATGCCCTCGAACTGCAAACGTGCGAGGCGCGCGTAAAGGCCGTTGGCCGCGACCAGCGAGGCATGCGTTCCCTGCTCGACAATGCGTCCCTGCTCCATCACCAGAATGCGGTCACAGGACAGCACAGTCGCAAGACGATGCGCGATCACCAGCGTGGTGCGATGGCTCATCAATTCTTCCAGCGCCGTCTGCACCAGAGTCTCGCTCTCGGCATCGAGCGATGACGTCGCCTCATCCAGCAGCAACAGCGGCGCATCGCGCAGGATCGCGCGCGCAATCGCGATGCGCTGGCGCTGACCGCCGGACAGCGTCACGCCGCGCTCGCCAAGCTGCGTATCGAACCCAAGCGGCAGGCGCGTAATGAATTCGGTGGCATGAGCCAGATCGGCCGCACGCGCGACCTCGGCATCGCTGGCGTCGGGACGGCCGAACCGGATGTTCTCGCGGGCGCTGGTCGCGAACACCGCAGAATCTTGCGGTACAAGTGCAATGCGCGACCGCACCGCGGAGGGATCAGCCTCGCGGATCGGCACGGCGTCGACCGAGATCACACCGCTCGCAGGATCGTAGAACCGCAACAACAGATGGAACAGCGTGCTCTTGCCCGCACCTGACGGGCCGACCACCGCGACCTTCTCGCCGGCCTTCACCGCGAACGAGACGCCGTCGACCGCAAGATGATCCGGCCGCGTCGGATACGAGAACCGCACATTGTCGAACGCCACGTCGCCGCGCGGCGGGACCGGCAATGGGCGCGGATTGATGGGAGCGGCGATATCCGGCTTGATGCGCAGGATTTCGAACAGCCGCTCCGACGCACCGGAGGCCTGCGAGATCTCGCCCCACACCTGGCTGAGCTCGCCGAGCGCGCCTGCGGCGAAGGCCGCATAGAGGATGAACTGGCCGAGACGCCCGGCGCTGATCTGGTTGGTCAACACATCATGCGATCCGATCCAGAGGATCGCCACGACGCTGGCGAAAATCAGGAAAATCACCGTGGCGGTCAGAAACGCGCGCGCCCGCGTCGAGTTGCGCGCGGCGACGTAAGCCCGCTCGACTTCGCCGCCGAACCGCGCTTCCGCGAGGCGCTCATTGGTGAAGGCTTGCAGTGTGCGGATCGCACCGATCAGTTCGGAGGCATAGGACGAGGCCTCCGCCAGCGTGTCCTGCGCACCGCGCGACAGTTTCTGCACACGGCGGCCGAAGGCGACCAGCGGCAGCACGATCAGCGGGATCACCGCGAGCACGATGCCGGACAGCTTCGGGCTGGTGACGACCATCATCGTGGAGGCGCCGACGAACAGCACGAGATTGCGCAGCGCGATCGAGACCGACGCACCGACCGCGGACTTGATTTGTGTGGTGTCGGCGGTCAGGCGCGAAACCAGTTCGCCGCTATGCGCGGTATCGAAGAACGACGGCGACAGCGACGTCAGATGCCTGAACACATCCCGGCGCAGATCGGCGACAATGCGCTCGCCCAGCGTGATGACAAGATAGTAGCGCGCGGCACTGGCGCAGGCGAGTACCGCCACCACCGCGATCATCACCGCGAAGTAGCTGTTGATCAGCGCGATGCCTTCGGGGCTGAAGCCGAAATCGATCATGCGGCGCACGGCGAGCGGCACCACCAGCGTCGCGGCGGATGCGACGATCAGCGCCACCAGCGCCGCTAAAGCCTGTCCGCGATAGCGCGCGACATAAGGCGCCAGCGCCAGCAGCGGACGCAGCTTCACGCCGCGCGACTTCTTCTGTGGCGGCTCCGGCGCATCAGGCGTCTGCCCGGCGGACGCGGCGGAGCCCCCTTTGACGGCCGCCACTTCGCGCGCCTGCGCGGATGGCAAACCCGGGTCCTCAACGCGTTCCACTGCACTCATCCGATCGGCCGCCGTGTTGCTTTCTGGCCCTCAAATAGGCCCCATGACGGGCGCTGGCAAATGACGTTCTCGGCTTGTTTCAGAGGCTGTCCTGCGATATAGAGCGGCCAAATTCGTCCCGAACATTCCCGATCTGTGGGCGCACGGCGCCAGAGGATTTGCCATGAAAGCCGAAATTCACCCGGATTATCATACAATTAAGGTCGTCATGACCGACGGGACCGAGTACCTGACCCGTTCGACCTATGGCAAGGAAGGCGACACCCTGAACCTGGATATCGACTCCAAGTCGCATCCGGCCTGGACCGGCGGTACCCAGCAGATCCTCGATCGCGGCGGCCGCGTCTCGCGCTTCCAGAAGAAGTTTTCGGGCTTCCTCAAGAAGGACTGATCTTTCCCGGAATTCCGGCATTCAATACAAAAACGCCCCCGCTTGCGCAGGGGCGTTTTTCGTTTGGGGAATGCCGCCGCAAATTTCCTGTTTCGCCTCTCCCCGCAAGAGCGGGGCGAGGTAACAACCAGACGCTTACCGGCGCTCGAAGGCAGCCTTCAGCATGTTCATTTGCGGCACCAGCGGGTTGCCGATCGCCAGATGCTCTGAAGCCGGCGTGTGGATCGTCGCATCCAGCCGGCGCACCTTCGATTGCAGCGCCATCGAGCGCGTGACAAGGTCCTGCAAGCGTGACGGCAGTTTCGAAACAATATCTTCCGGTCCGGGATCGGCGGCGGTCAGTTTGACCTTGGTCTTTTCGCGATTGGCCTGGTGCAGCGTCATCTCGCCTTCCTTGACCGCGCGGTGCAGCAACAGCCAGGACGCCAACTGCATCAGCCGCGTCGTCAGCCGCATGCTTTCGGTGGCGTAGCTCAGGCTCACCGAGCGCTCCAGCGCCTTGGCCTCGGTGCGGCCGGGTCCGTCCAGGTAGGCCGCGGTTTCTTCGACGAGGTCCATGCCTTCCCTGAACAAGGTCCCGAAGGCGGGTGAATTGGTGATCCTCTCGCTTAAGAGAACGAGATCGGCTTCGCCCTGGTCGGACATGGTTAACGCCTCACGCAGTTGGTACGCTGATTTTTTTATGATGAACAAATCATTGCGCGCCCGGCGCGGAGAGTCCAGCCACGCCGCGTAACAATGAGGAGATATGGTTTCCAGCGCGATGCCGGGCACGGGGAAATAACCCCGGCCAAGGTATTATCAGACAAAAAAGAGCCGCCGTTTCCGGCGGCTTTTGAAAGTTGATAACAGGGAGGCGTCAAACAGAGTGACAGGAGCCACTCGGTGTCCAAACAAGGACAATTGCAGTCATAATCCCGAAAGCTTAATACGTCGTAAATGAACGGTTCTTTTTACGGTTCCTTTGCAATTGCGCGGAACCCGCGATTGCGATTTGAACATTCACGATTTGAAGAAGGCGTTGGCGGCGTCGCGGCTGGCGCGCTTCCTGGCGGCATCGGCTTTCAGCCGCTCGATCTCGGCTGCGAGCGCTGCGATGCGATCTTCAATGTCCTCGAACGACAGCAGCGACAGATCCTGCCCCAGTTCGTGGGTGATTTTCTTTCCTGAGTGTCCTGAATCCGAAGTTCGCTTCATTTTGCAACACCTTCCATAGCGAACTTCGGATTCAAAAGGACACTAGTAATTATAAATTCTAGTGTGGCTTTGGTTCGCAAGTCCGCAAGAGCGCGAGCTGCAAAAGGATGCGGACTTGCGAACCGCCACACTAGCTTGTCGTCGTCATCGGCGGCCATGCTTCCCTCCTCTCGTTCACCCGATTATAGCTGACATCTTCCTTCCCCGCCCATCCGCCGCAAGGACACATCATGGACAAGCTGCCCGCGCAAATGACCGCCATCGCGATTTCCAAACCCGGCGGACCCGAGGTGCTCGTGCCTGAACAGCGGCCGGTGCCGAAGCCGGGACCGAACGAAATCCTCATCAAGGTTGAATCAGCGGGCGTGAACCGCCCCGACGTGTTGCAGCGCATGGGACTGTATCCCGTGCCTCCCGGCGCAAGCGATCTTCCGGGTCTCGAAGTCGCCGGCGAAGTGGTCGCGCTCGGTGAAGGCGTCACCAAACGCAAGATCGGCGACAAGGTGATGTCGCTGGTCGCGGGCGGTGGTTACGCCGAATACTGTCTCACCCATGAGAGCCACGCGATGTCGGTGCCGAAAGGGTTTTCGATGACCGAGGCCGGCGCGGTCGCCGAGACGCTGATGACGGTCTGGCACAATGTGTTCGAGCGCGGCGGATTGAAGCCTGGTGAAACGCTGCTGATCCACGGCGGCTCGTCCGGCATCGGCACCATGGCGATCCAGATGGCGAAGGCGCATGGCGCAAAGGTATTCGTCACAGTCGGCGGACAGGACAAGGTCGATGCGTGCCTCAAGCTCGGTGCGGACGCCGCGATCAATTACAAAACCGACGATTTCGTCGCGAGAACGAAGGCGCTGACCGACGGCGTCGGCGTCGACGTCATCCTCGACATGGTCGGCGGCGACTACATCGACCGCAATTATGAGGCCGCGGCCATTGAAGGCCGCATCGTCCAGATCGCATTCCTCGGCGGCTCGAAGGCGACGCCAAACTTCGCCAAACTGATGATGAAGCGGCTGCATCATACCGGATCGACGCTGCGCCCGCGTTCCATCGCGGACAAGGCGGCGATGGTCAGCGCAATTGAGGCCAAGGCCATGCCCTGGCTCGCCAGTGGCCGCGTCAAACCCCTGATGGACAGCACGTTCCCGCTGAAAGAGGCCTCAAAAGCCCATGCGCGGATGGAATCGAGCCAACATATTGGCAAAATTGTGCTCGTGCTCTGAATCCGAAGTTCGCCCTATTCCGCAGTTAGGCCGGTAGCGAACCTCGGATTCAAGAGAGCACGAGAAAACTAATGATTCCAGTGTGGTTTTGGTTCGCAAGTCCGCAAATGGGCATGCGGAGAAAATGTTGCGGACTTGCGAACCACCACACTGACGGTTTAAGGCCGGGGAACCTATCGAAACCCTTTGATTTGCTTCATATTCGTGGCATTTATCGCGTTCCAACCGGCGGGCCCTTTTCGTCCCGCCGTGTCCACCGCGGAGAGCTGACTTTGCGCTCGATCAGAGGCTTCGCGCTGCACGTGTTCCATAGTCGAAGTTCGCTTCGGGCCGCAGCGCTCTCATTTCTGCTGAGCTTGATCCTGTTCGCCGCCGTTCAGCCGGCGCATGCGCTCGACGCGATCAGCGTCCGTAGCGACGCGCCCGCGATCGACCTGACCGGCGTGCTCGAATTCCAGCGCAGCGACACCGACCGCATCCAGGTCTCCACCGCGCCCGGCACCGACGGCATCGTCCGCCGCATCGAGGTGCGCGCGCGCGAAGGCGGCCAGAACTGGATCGTGTTCGCGCTCACCAACAACACCGACGATCAGCTCGACCGCCTGATCGTCGTTCCGCACTACCGCATCGTGTCGTCGGGATTGCTGTGGCCGGATCTCGGCCTGTCGCGCGTCGCCTCGATCACGCCCTCGACCGGCGACCGTCCGGAGCGCCAGGAGAACGCCACCGCGGACGTCTTCCGCATTACCCTCGATCCTGGCGCTGTGATCACCTTCGTCGCCGAACTGCGCACCGACAAAATTCCGCAGCTCTATCTGTGGGAGCCGGAAGCCTACAAGGACAAGGTCAATTCGTTCACGCTCTATCAGGGCATCGTCATCGGCATTTCCGGACTTCTGGCGCTGGTGCTGACCATCCTGTTCGTGGTCAAGGGCAGCATCATGTTCCCGGCCGCCGCCGCGCTGGCATGGGCAGTGCTGGTCTATATCGGCGTCGATTTCGGATTCTGGGGCAAGGTGTTCGACATGTCGGCCGGCGCGGAGCGCGTGTGGCGCGCATCCGGCGAGGCCATGCTGGCGGCGACGCTGCTGGTGTTCCTGTTCGCCTATCTCAACCTGTCGCGATGGCATGTGCGTTATTCGCACATCACCATGGGCTGGCTGGTGTTCCTCGGCGCGCTGGTCGCGCTCGCACTGTTCGATCCCGCCGTCGCATCGGGCATCGCGCGCATCTCCTTGGCGCTGATCGCGGTGTTTGGCTTTGCGCTGATCGTCTATCTCTCGACCCACGGCTTCGACCGCGCGGTGCTGCTGATTCCGACCTGGTTCCTGCTGATGGTCTGGGTCGCCGCCGCCGGCATGACCATCGCCGGCGCGGTCACCAACGACATTGTCGGGCCCGCATTGCTTGGCGGCCTTGTGCTGATCGTGATGCTGATCGGTTTCACGGTGATGCAGCATGCCTTCGCGGGCGGCGGCGCAACCAACGGCGTCGTCTCCGACGTCGAGCGCCGCGCGCTGGCGCTGACCGGCTCCGGCGATCTGATCTGGGACTGGGACGTGTCGGCGGACAAGGTCTTCACCAGCCCCGAAACCGAGGTGCTGCTCGGACTCAAACGCGGCACGCTGGAAGGCCCCGCAGCCAAGTGGCTCGAGGTGCTGCATCCGCTCGATCAGGACCGCTTCCGCGCCGCGCTCGACAGCGTGCTCGATCAGCGCCGCGGCCGCCTGGTTCAGGACTTCCGGCTGCGCACGCCTGACGGACACTTCATGTGGTTCGCGCTCAAGGCACGCCCGGTGGTCGGCTCTGACGGCGAAGTCTCGCGCGTGGTCGGCACCCTCACCGACGTCACCGACATCAAGAATTCCGAAGAACGGCTGCTCCACGATTCGGTGCATGACAATCTCACCGGCCTGCCGAACCGGCAGCTCTTCATCGACCGTCTCGGCGCGGTGTCGATGTTCGCCAAGACCACGCCGAACCTGCGCCCCACCGTGATGGTGATCGATCTCGACCGCTTCAAGCAGGTCAACGATTCCGTCGGCATCGCCGTCGGCGACTCGATCCTTTTGACGCTGGCGCGGCGTCTTGCCCGCATCCTCAAGCCGCAGGACACGCTGGCGCGTCTCGCCGGTGACCAGTTCGGCCTGATCCTGACCTCGGAGCACGAGCCGGCGCGGATCACCGCTTTCGCGGAGACCATCCGCAAGACGATCCGGGCGCCGATCGCTTTCGATGGCCGCGAGATTTTCCTCACCGCATCGATCGGCCTTGCGCTGAGCGATCCGCAGATCCCGCTGACCGAGGAGATCATCAAGGACGCCGAACTGGCGATGTATCATTCCAAGCGCATCGGCGGTGACCGCATCGACGTCTACAAATCCGCCATGCGCGCGCGCAAGACCGACCGGCTCGCGCTGGAATCCGAACTGCGCCGCGCCATCGAGCGTCAGGAAATCACCATTCTCTACCAGCCCATCGTGCGGCTGGAAGACCGCAGCATCGCGGGCTTCGAGGCGCTGGCGCGCTGGGATCATCCCAAGCTCGGCCGCATGTCGCCGTCGGAATTCATTTCGATCGCGGAAGAAATTGGCCTGATCGTCGAACTCGGCCTGTTCGTGATGGACACGACAGCGAAGCAGCTTGCAATCTGGCAACGCACCGTGCGCTCGCGCGAGCCGATCTTCGCCAGTGTCAATGTCTCGTCCCGCCAGTTGCTCCGCCACGATCTCATTCACGACGTGCGCGGCGTGATATCCCGCTCCGCCGTGGCGCGCGGCTCGCTCAAGCTGGAACTGACCGAATCCCTCGTGATGGAAAATCCCGAGCACGCCGCCCAGATGCTGCACCGGATCAAGGAACTCGGCGTCGGCCTGTCGTTGGACGACTTCGGCACCGGCCATTCGTCGCTGGCCTACCTGCAGCGCTTCCCGTTCGACACCATCAAGATCGACCAGTCGTTCGTGCGCACCTCAAGCCGCGGCGCGCGGCCGGTGCTGCTCAAATCGATCATTGCGCTGGCGCATGATCTCAACATGGAGGTTGTCGCCGAGGGCGCGGAAACCGATTCCGACGCCGTCGAGCTGTTCCAGCTGGGCTGCGAATACGCGCAGGGCTTCGCCTTCGGCGAGCCGATGGACGCCGATGCCAGCCTCCGGTTGCTGACAGGCGAAAAGGTTCAGCAGCCGCGCAACCGCCGCCAAAGCATCCGCAACATCACGACGCCGATGCCACCGGCGGCAACGACCGCGCCCGCCGCCATGCCCGGGCCTGAGACGGCCTAGCCGCCTTGGCGTCATTCCGGGGCGTGGATGAAGCGAGCGAGCCCGGAATCCAGCGTAACGATTCACGTTGATGCTGACGAAGATTCCTGGGCCGCGCAAAGAGCGCGTCCCGGAATGACGGGCTATTGCCGGATCAGAATCTAGGCGTGCCCGGCTTCGTTCGACAGCATCGCCAGATCGATGCCGATCTTCTCGAGGGCGCGCTGATACTTGTCTTCGGCGTCGGGCCCGAAAATCAGATCGGGATCGGCGGGACAATGCAGCCAGCCGTTATGCTGGATCTCGTTTTCGAGTTGGCCGGGCGCCCAGCCGGCATAGCCCAGCGCCAGAATGGCATGTTTGGGTCCGGCACCTGCCGCAATCGCCTTCAGGATGTCGAGCGTTGCGGTGAGGCAAATTCCGTCATCGATCGGCAGCGTCGCATCCTTGATAAAGAAGTCGCTCGAATGAAGCACGAAGCCGCGGCCGGTATCCACCGGGCCGCCTTTCAGGACTTTCATATCCTCGGCGCTGCCGGGCAGTTTGATCTGATCGGCCTTGTTGATGATATCGAGCTGCACCAGCAACTGCGGGAAGTCGATGCTTCCGGCCGGGCGGTTGACGATGATGCCCATGGCGCCTTCGGACGAGTGGGCACACAGGTAGATCACCGAGCGGGCAAAGCGCTCATCGTCCATCACGGGCATGGCGATCAGCAACTGACCGTCGAGATAGCCGACGCCCGATGTCTCGCCTTCGGCCAGAATCTGACCGCCAGCAGGCTTTTCGGTCTTCTTGCGCGTGGCCTTCATCGCAACGACTCTCGTACTGTGCATCCATCCTGATATTGGGTGCCACTCCTGTCAATCAAGCGGCGCAGCGCGGCTGCAACTGCTGCATTTGGTCGCGAAAAAGACCGGATCACAGGCAATTCAATGGTTCACAGGGATGCCACCCTGTAAGGACGTCTGATGACACTTTCGGTTCCCGTTCGCACAATCTCCAGCATTGCCCTCGCCGCGATTGGCTGCTTCGCGCCGTTGCAGGCGCGTGCGGATGACGCCTCGCCCTGGATCAGGGACACGTACTCGTCAGTCCGGCTGATTGCCGGTTCGCGCAGCGGCAATGTGCTGCTCGGCGGCATCAGCTTCCAGCTCCAGCCGGGCTGGAAAACCTACTGGCGCACGCCGGGAGATTCCGGCGTGCCACCGCGGATCGATTTTTCGAAGTCCGACAACATCGAATCCGTCAAAATCCTCTGGCCAGTGCCGGTGAAATTCCCCGACGGAGCCGGAGGATTCTCATTCGGCTATCATAACCAGGTGCTGCTGCCGCTGCGGATCATTGCAAAGAGTCCTGACAAGCCGGTGACGCTGCGCGCCTCGATCAGCTACGCGGTGTGTGAAAAGCTTTGCATCCCGGTCGAGGCGAATGCCGAGCTTGGATTTGTCAGCGTCGCCAGCACCCAGGACAGCGCCATCGCGGCGGCGCTCGAAACCGTTCCGAAGCCCGCCAGGATCGGCGATGCGACGCCGATTGCGGTTCGCGACGTCCGGCGCGACGGCAAGCTGGTTCTGGTCGACGTGGTCCGGGACGAGAAGAACGCGGCCCATAAGGACAAGGAGGTCCAGCTCTTTGCCGAAGGTCCGGCGCCGGACTGGGCATTGCCGGTCCCCAAGCTTATCAAGCGCGAGGCGGACGGCGTCCTGCGTTTTGCCTTCGAGCTCGACGGGCTTCCTCCGGGCGCGAGCGCCGACGGCGCGGTCCTGAAGCTGACGGTCACCGGACCCGGCGGCGCCTACGAGGTCAATGCCACCCTGCCGGCGAAGACGGACTGAGATCGCACCGCAGCACGCGCGGCTCACGGGCGATTTGCGCGCCACCCATTCGCAAAACCGGTTCCCACCTCTACGGAAACCGCGCTATGACACTGCACCGATCTTACGGAGAACACCGATGACCATCAAAATTGGCGACAAGCTGCCCGAATCCAGGTTTCGCGTCATGACCGCGGAAGGTCCGCAGGTCAAAACCACCGACGATATTTTCAAGGGCAAGAAGGTCGCACTGTTCGCCGTCCCCGGTGCCTACACCGGCACCTGCCACAAGATGCACATGCCGAGCATTTTCCTGAATGCCTATGCCCTCAAGGACAAGGGCGTCGACACCATCGCCGTCGTATCGGTCAACGACGCCTTCGTCATGAGCGCCTGGAAGCGCGACACCGACCAGCGCGACGAAGCGATTTTCCTCGCCGACGGCAATGCCGATTTCGCCAAGGCCATCGGCCTCGAACTCGACGCGTCCGCCAATGGTCTCGGCATCCGCTCCAAGCGCTATTCGATGCTGGTGGACGACGGCGTGGTGAAAATTCTCAACCTCGAAGCCGTGCCGAGCAAGGTCGAGGTCTCCGGCGGCGACACGCTGCTGTCGCAGCTTTGAGAGTGCCTATCCGTAAGAGGCGTAACATACGAGCTGTCGTCCCCGCGAAAGCGGGGACCCATACTCCCTAAGCAAGCTGTTAGCACCTTCGCATCAATAGCCTTCGTGGTTATGGGTCCCCGCCTGCGCGGGGACGACGCGAAAAGTTACCGCATCGCCTGAAAACTCAACTCTACCTGTTCTCCGCCAGTCCATCCCGCGCGAGCTGATCGGCGCGCTCGTTTTCGGCATGACCGGCGTGGCCCTTGATCCAGTGCCAGCGGACCTTGTGGGCCTTCAGCGCCGCATCGAGCCGCTGCCACAAATCGGCATTCTTCACCGGCTTCTTGTCGGCGGTGCGCCAGCCATTGCGTTTCCAGTTGTGAATCCAGCTTGTGATGCCCTGACGGACATACTGGCTGTCGGTGGTCAGATCGACCGATGCCGGTTTCTTCAGCGCTTCAAGCGCGGAGATCGCCGCCATCAATTCCATCCGGTTGTTGGTCGATGGATTTTCGCCGCCCTTCAATTCCTTCTCGACATCGCCGAACCGAAGAATCGCGCCCCAGCCGCCCGGTCCCGGATTTCCGGAACACGCGCCGTCGGTGAAGATCGTGACATGCGGCAGCTTTGAATCGCTCACGCCACAATCCCGGACTGCTCGACGCCGTAATCGCGCATGCTCTTCACGCTCTGGTGGAAGCGCAGCTTGCGGACATATTCGAGTGGGTCCTTCGGCTTGACCAGCGCACCGGGCGGCACGTTGAGCCAGTCCACCAGCCGCGTCAGCAGGAAGCGCATCGCGGCGCCCCGCGCCAGCAGCGGCAGCGCATCCTGCTCCGCGGCGGAGAGTTTGCGCTCGCGGCCATAGGCATTGAGGAAAGCCCGCGCCTTGGTGACGTTGAAGGAGTGATCGATCTCGAAGCACCAGGCGTTCAGACAGATCGCGACATCGAAGGCGAGCATGTCGTTGCAGGCGAAATAGAAATCGATCAGTCCCGACAGCTTGTCGCCGAGGAACAGCGCGTTGTCCGGAAACAGGTCGGCATGAATGACGCCTTTCGGCAGATCGCCTGGCCAGTGCTTTTCGAGATGATCGAGCTCGGTGCCGAGCAGCGCACGCAATCCGTGCTGCACGCCGTCGGCGCGGTCAGCCGCCTGATCGAACAGCGGACGCCAGTCCTTCACCGACAATGCATTGGGGCGCGACATGGCAAAATCCGCACCGGCCAGATGCATCTTCGCCAGCGCCTGACCGACGGCGGCACAATGCGCCGCGCTCGGCTTGCGCGGCCACACGCCTTCAAGAAAATCGATGATCGCGGCGGGCCGTCCGGCCAGCGTGCCCAGCGCCTCGCCGCTTTCGGTGACAACCGGCTGCGGACAGGTGATGCCGTGCGTCGCCAGATGCGCCATCAACCCGAGGAAAAACGGCAGATCCTTCGCCGCGACGCGCTTCTCGTACAGCGTCAGGAAGAAATAGCCTTTGCTGGTGTGCAGAAGATAGTTGGAATTCTCCACGCCTTCGGCAATGCCCTTGTAGGAGAGCAGGTCGCCTATTCCGTAAGGAACGAGAAAATCCGCAAGCTCCTCGGCGGTGACGTCGGTGTAAACCGCCATCTAGTGTCCCGATTCCGAAGTTCGCATGTGTTGCAGCAACCTTTGATGCGAACTTCGGAATCAAAGGGACACCAGGATGGTGATGATTCCGGTGCGGCTTGGATTTGAAGTTCCTGAACGGACTCGCAGCCCATTGACAGGAACTTCAAATCCGCCGCACCAGAGGTTTACTCCGCCGCGTCGTTCCGCAGCGGACGCGGCAGCGGGAAGAATTCGTTTTCCTGCGCTGCGGACACGGTCTCGACGCTCAGCTTGTAGTGGGCGGCGAACGCATCCATGATTTCCTCGACGATGACTTCCGGCGCCGACGCGCCGGCCGTGATGCCGAGGGTCTTGATGCCTTCGAACTTCGACCAGTCGAGTTCGGACGCGCGCTGCACCAGCACGGAGACCTTGCAGCCCTCGCGCTCGGCGACTTCGCGCAGGCGCTGCGAGTTCGAGGAGTTCGGCGAGCCGACCACGATCATGGCTTCGACCTGCGGCGCGACCTTCTTCACCGCGAGCTGGCGGTTGGTGGTGGCGTAGCAGATGTCTTCCTTGTGCGGTCCGTCGATGTCCGGGAAACGCTCCTTGAGCACCGCGACGATTTCCGCAGTGTCGTCGATCGACAACGTGGTCTGCGTCACGAAGGCGAGCTTGGAGGCATCCTTCGGCTGGAAGGTGCGCGCCGCATCCATGGTCTCGATCAGGACGACCGCGCCCTTCGGCAACTGCCCGAGAGTGCCCACCACTTCCGGATGACCGGCATGGCCGATCAGGATGATTTCACGGCCGCGCTTGAAATGGATCGCCGCCTCGCGGTGGACCTTGGTCACCAGCGGACAGGTGGCGTCGAGCGTGAAGAAATTGCGCTTGTCGGCCTCGTTCGGAATGGCTTTCGGCACGCCATGGGCGGAAAACACCACCGGCGCATCGGTCTGTGGAATTTCGTTCAGTTCCGCGACAAAAATGGCGCCCTTTTCCCGCAGGCTTTCCACCACATAGCGGTTATGCACGATCTCGTGACGGACATAGACCGGCGCGCCATAGAGCTTCAGCGCGCGTTCCACCGTGTCGATGGCCCGGACTACCCCGGCGCAGAAACCTCGGGGGGAACAAAGCACGACTGAAAGCTGCGGTTTTTGAGCGTCAGGGGTCATTTTAAGCCGGAATCAAGGGTTTTCGGAACCGATAAGGGACTTGAAACAGCGACTTGGGGCTGCCTCCCCCATTCTGTCAAGGGCGATCAAAACCATTGAATGGTCCGCCCTCCGCAGACTATATAGGGACGAATTCCCGTCATCACCGATGACCAGACGGCTTTACCCCCCAAAAAATCTGGCGGGCGAAGCGTAAAGGAGATTTGCCATGAGCAATGCACCGCTGATGCCGAAGGCGACTGCCGTGTGGCTGGTTGATAACACCGCGCTGACATTCGACCAGGTGGCCGAATTTACCAAGATGCACCCGCTGGAAATCCGCGCCATCGCCGACGGCGACGCGGCGCAGGGCATCAAGGGCATGGACCCGATCTCGACCGGCCAGCTTTCCCGCGAGGAAATCGAAAAGGGCGAAGCCGATCCGGAGTACCGCCTGAAACTCGGCGAATCCAAGGTGATCCTGCCAGCGCCTGCGAAGAAGAAAGGGCCGCGCTACACGCCGGTTTCGCGCCGCCATGAACGGCCGAGTGCGATCCTGTGGCTGGTGCGCAATCATCCCGAACTCAAAGACAGCCAGATCATGCGCCTCGTCGGCACCACCAAGACGACGATCGCCAGCGTGCGCGACCGCACCCACTGGAACGCCTCGACGCTGACGCCGATGGACCCGGTGACACTCGGCCTGTGCTCGCAGATCGAGCTCGATTTCGAGGTGCAGCGCGCGGCCAAGGAAAAGCCCGCAGCCCAGCAATACGGCGGCGCGACCCTGCTGCCGGCCTCGGAGACCACCCGCAAGGACGCCGAACACGAGGCTGCCATCACCACCGAGAAGCAGCGCGACGACATGAATGTCGATGCCGTGTTCGCCAAACTGAAAAACATCGGCGGCAAAAAGGCCGAAGAGGAGTAAGCCTTTCGGGATCGTGCCTTTTATTGTGGGCATGATCTTTTCCGAAAACCGGCTTCCACTTTTCGGGATCATGCCCCCAGACGGGGCATGTCCTAATCGCCGGATGAGTGGTACAGGAGTGTGATGCACAACCGCGTCACGCTCCTTTTTGTTGCGGCGGCTCTGACCGCCCTCGGCTCCGCGATCCTCAGCGGCGCACCTGCGCGCGCCGACAAGATCGTCGATCCCAAAACGGTCGCGCCGGAGTTTCGCGAGGCTGCCGAAAAACGCCGCGCCGAGCAGGTCAAATTGATCGAATGCAACAACGCCGCCAAGGTCGCGAAAATTCAAAAGCGCGAACTGGCGCAATTTGTCGCCGCATGTTTCGACAAGCCGGCCGAGAAGACGCAGTAGATCAGCGCCAGCAAATTGCATTCACGTCGTCGTCCCCGCGAAAGCGGGGACCCATACTCCCTATGCCATCGACGGTGACGGGAGCGTCGTTGCGCATCTCGTTGAACCAGAAAATTCAGGGGTTATGGGTCCCCGCTTTCGCGGGGACGACATTGAATGTTTGGGCGCATTCAACATGCCAACACGATCTCGCGGCGCGATTGAACGCGTCCGAGGTGTGAGACACGCCCCCCCGCGCAGATGCGCGAAGGCGATAGAGCCTCGGGAGGCGCCGGGGTGCTTGCGAGACACCCGTGAGGCGAACCTTGCGATCAGTCCGCCTGCGCGATCTTGCGAGGGCCGCGCGCGCCAAATGACTTTGGCGCTGCGCCTCCCGGCGCTCCACCGCGTCACCTAGCAATCCCCGCCGCTCATGAGACGGCGGGATAACTATAGGAAAATATTCCTTTATTGCGGCGAAAATTTGGCAAACCTCTTTTTTAGAATCTCAACACGCCCCAAGTGGCTAGCAAGATCGTTGGTGCTTCGATTAAATTGATCATACTCAACAAGCTGCCGATCCACACTGCTCGGTGTACCTCCAGCATCGACCTTTTTGCGATTCGTCTTTCTCTCTTCTTCGAAGCGATTGAGAAACTCTCGCACAGTTGGATATTGAGATTGTTTAAGCTGCCTAATGAACCAGTAGTAAACTGGGAGCACCCCAGCAGAACTGAGCAATCGGTCTTTTGGAAGAAAGATAGTCGCCAAATCTTGAAGTGCATCGAACGAACGACGAGCCGCGAGTTCGAGCTTTGCATGTTCGCGTCCAGCCATTTTTACAAAAGCGTCTAAGCTGCTTTTCTTTGTTTCTTGCGGTTTACCGGAAAATTCAAAAAGCAAAAGCTTAGCAGCCGTGACCTGCTCCCCGAGTTGCCCTCGTTTATAAGGAGAGTCTGTTCTGGTTCTGCCCCCTGTTGGGGCGGGTTG